>JAPPDF010000085.1 GCA_028875575.1 Acidobacteriota bacterium | reverse complement strand
GCGGCGCCGCAAAGCAGCGCCGAATGGCGAAGGCTGATGCGGTGGGGGGTAAGGCTCGCCGCCTTCCCAAACGACGAGACGGTTCATAAAGTGTCGAACGGGGATGTTTCAGTCAAGCAGCTCTCTCACCCTGGCCACAATCCGATTGGCGCTGAGACCGTAGTATTCCAGCAACTCGCCGGGTTTGCCTGAGCGGGGAACCTCGCGAACAGCCATCTTGTGGACGCTGATATCGTGATTGGCCACAGCGTTCAGCACGGCATCCCCCAGGCCCCCTTCGCTGTAGTGCTCTTCCACCACAACCACGGTCCTCCCACGGGCAGTGGCCGCCTCGACCAGGCCTGCCTCGTCCACCGGCTTGACGCAGTAGGCATCGATCACCCCGACCGGGATTCCCTCGGACAGGAGCTGGTCGTGGGCTTTCAGCGATTCGTGGAGGGTCACCCCGGCAGCCACCAGCAACAATCGGTCCCCTTCGGAGGACCGCAACAGCTTGCTGCCACCCACGCGAAAGACCTCCCGGTTGTCGTAGAGGACGGCCGTCTTGGGCCGGCTGGTACGAATGTAGACCAGGCCGCGGTGCTCGGCGGCCAGAGCCACTACCCGCTCGGTCGAAACGGCGTCGCAAGGATAGAAGACCACCGAACCGGGCAGGGAGCGGAACATGGCCAGATCCTCCAGACCCATCTGAGAAGGCCCGTCCTCACCGATGGAGACGCCGCAGTGAGACCCGACGCACTTGATGTTGGCCTGGGAAATGACCCCCATTCGCAAGTGATCCATGCCGCGTCCGAAAAAAGCGGCAAAAGTGGAGGCAAAGGGGATCTTGTTCTTCTTGGAGAGGCCAACAGCGGCGCCGACCATGTTCTGCTCGGCAATGAAGCATTCGAAGAAGCGATCGGGAAAGACCTGCATGAACTTCTCCGAGAAGGTCGAGTTCTTGGTATCGCCGTCCAGAGCCACCACGTTGTCGTAACACTCTCCGAGCTTGACCAGCGCGCTGCCATAAGCTTCCCGGGTGGCTACCAGATCGCCCCTCTTGAAATCGGGTTCCCTCAGGCGGGCTTGAGGACCAATGGCGACTTCGGCTTCCCCGGAACCGCGAAAGGGCTCGGGAGCCGAATTCAGCGGGAGCTCCTCCAGGGCCGCGTCGAGCTGATCTCCCTTCTTCAGGGCCTTGCCGTGCCATCCATCCCGGTTTGCCAGCAGCGATACTCCGTGCCCCTTCTCGGTCCGGGCCAGCACGGCCGTGGGGCGGTCTTCCACCCCGTCCGCTTCTTCAAAGGCCCCAATGATCTGGTCGATGTCGTGTCCGTCGATGGAGACGGCATGCCAGCCGAATCCGGCGAACTTCCGGGCATGGGCCTCCACGTCCCAACCGTGCATGGTCGCCTGACTCTGCCCCAGGCGGTTGATATCGACGATGGTCACCAGGTTGTCCAAGCGGTAGTGGGCAGCCATGGCCACCGCTTCCCAGACCGACCCCTCGGCACTCTCGCCATCCCCCATCAGCACAAAGGTCCGGCTCCCGGACCGATCCAGGAACTTGGCGCTCAAGGCCATCCCCACACCTGCCGATAGACCCTGCCCCAGTGAACCGGTGGCCACATCCACCCACTTCGACCGGGGCGTGGGGTGGCCCTCCAAGTCGCTCCCGAATCGCCGCAGGGTTAGAATCCGGTCGGCTTCGATCAGACCTGCCTCCACCCAGGCGGCGTACAGGAGAGGAGCCGCGTGTCCCTTGGATAGAATGAAACGGTCGCTGTCGAGGCTGAGCGGGTTTTCGAAATCGACCCGCATGACATGAAAGAAAAGGGCTGCTGCCAGGTCGGCGGCAGACAGACAGGAGGTGGGGTGCCCCGAGCCGGCTTCGGACGTCGCCCTCAGGGAACGGACCCGCAGGCGAGTGGCGATTTCCTTCAAGCGGTTGTGAAGTTGGTGGTTGTTCATAGGCTTGATCGTGTCACCGTCAGGCGCCGAGCTCAACCAGGACCGGAGCATGGTCCGAGGCGGTCAGCCCCTCTTTCTTTTTTCGATATTCCCGGTCTATGCCGGCCGACCTGATCCTCTCTTTCAACACCGGAGTCGCCAGCAGAAAGTCGATCCGCAGTCCCTGATTCTTGTAGAAGGCCCCCGCCCGATAGTCCCACCAGGAGAATGCTTGCTCCCTGGGGAACAGCTCGCGGTAGGTGTCCAGCCAGCCCCACTCCAGCAGCCGCCCAAACCGGATCCTCTCTTCATTGGTATGAAAAATTTTCCCGCTGAATTCCTCTTCATTCCAGGAATCCAGGGGGGTGGGACAGATATTGAAATCCCCGCACAGAACGGCGGGCTCAGACGGATCCCATCGCTCCTCCAGATGATTGGCCAGAGAATCCAGCCAGGTGAGCTTGCGAGGGAAATCGGCATGGGCCACGCTCTTGCCGTTGGGACAGTAGAGTGTGGTGAATTTCAACCCGCCCACCTCGGCCGAAATCAGGCGCGCACCCATTGCCTCCTCTCCGGGTAGCCCCTTTTCCGGGACTCCGGGAGGTTGGCGGCTCAGGATGGCTACACCGTTCCAGGCTTTCTGGCCATGAACCAACGCGTGGTAGCCCCGCGCCTTCAATGCCTCGAAAGGGAAACGCTCCTCGGCCATTTTCAACTCCTGCAGTCCAACCAGGTCAGGCTGACGGTCCTCCAGCCAGCGCAGGAGAAAATCGAACCGCGCACGCAGCCCGTTGATGTTCCAGGTGGCGACTTTCATGACAGAGTCCAAACCGGGGCCCGGGAGCAGGAACCCACTCTTGCACCTGCCTCGCGGGGTGAGGACCCGAGAGAGACATGCGACTCAAGTTCAGGGCTCGAACGGCTCCACCGGAAGTTCGTCGATCTTGGCCGCCAGGATCAGGTCCTTGACCGAGATGCCGCCCACCGAATGGGTCCAGGACTCGATCCTCACCTGCCGGTAGCCCTCCAGATGCAGATCCGGATGGTGGTCCTCAGCTTCGGCAAGCTCGGCCACACGTCCGAAGAACTCGATGCCGGCCACAAAATGCTTCACCTTCCAGCAGCGCACAATGCGTTTGCCATCCGAGCTGGTGTTCCAACCCGGCAATTGCGCCAGAGCCGAATCGACTTCAGCGGACGACAATACCGACACCTGGCGGACGGATTGGCAGCTTTGGGTTTTCCAGTCGGGCATAACAGTCAACTCCCCTCTTCGGTCTGCAGAGTGCACTGGGCGCGCTCTGGTCGGTCCTCTTCCCCCCAGCCCGTGCTCGCGAGTGCGGAGCGAAGCATCCACTCCGGTCGAGGCAGCACGCGCAAAGGAGGAATTGCCGGCGCCCCGAACGCGCCGTGGCGCACCAAGAAATGCGGGTGAACACCCAAAAGAGTTACAGCGGTGTCCCCAATGGTCCACATTTCTCCACAAAGTGCAGTTTGGTAATAATTTATTGTTCGTCGTCGCGGATTGGGCCGGTCAGGACGTATCGTGAAATTCAGCCCAGTCCCGTACAACAGGGTGGGTTGGAAATTGTGGTCAAAACCATTGCCACACCACGCCGAATCAAGCGTCGAGACAAATTCGGCAAGTGTTCCCGCCGTGGGACTCGTGGGCACAGGGTTGCAGCATCATTACCCGGCAGGACAACCGGAGCTACTCGAAATACCGCCACGCACCAATGCCACCGGCTGGAAGGCACACTTTTTTGAGGGCTAAACAGACTCGCCGGCGTCAGCGGGAGTAGAACTCGACCACTTGCAACACGTCGCAGATCACTGGGATCTCGTCACGCATCGGCTCGCGAACCTTCGTTACTTCGAATCCGGACTCCGCGGCCTCCAGATAGGACGGCGAGCTGTCGATGCCTGCGCCCTCCTGAAAACACTGGAGCTTGCGCGACTTGTCCCGGATGCTCACCGTCTGACCGGGCCTGACCGAGTAGGACGGAATATCGACTCGGGCGCCTTGCACCTCCACGTGTCCGTGGTTGACAAACTGCCTTGCCGCGTAGATGGTGCGCGCCCATCCCGTGCGGTAAACCACCGCATCGAGCCGGGATTCGAGAAGACGCATGAGGTTGTCGCCGGTCGCCCCTTTCGAGCGAGAGGCTTTCTTGTAGTAGTTCCGCATTTGCCGTTCGTGAACGTTGTACTGAAAACGGAGCCGCTGCTTCTCGAGCAGCTGTTTACCGTACGGCGACATCTGACGACGCCGAACCCCGTGTTGCCCCGGGCGCTGAGCTTTTTTCTCCAGGGCGATCTGCCCCTTGGGGGTCAACGCCACTCCGAGCGCTCTTGACAGACGGACTTTCGGACCGGTGTATTTCACGATTCCTCCCGATCGCGTTGCGCGATCACTTCGAACCAACTCACGGCGGCCATTTCACCGGTATACGCGAGATCGGGAATACGGGCTTCCTTCAAGACCTGCGGGAGCCAATCGTCAATGGGCTCGCCGGTCAGCTCCGGCCCGTTGCCCCCGTCCAAGCGGCGTCCGATAAAGCGGTCGTCGTACCTCCCTCTTGATCGATCGAACTTGTAACCGTCGGTCGGCCAGGTCCCGACGAACTGTGAATTCCCTGGGGACTCAACCGCCTTTAATGGCGGAGGCGATTGCCCGTCGGGGCTTTGCCCCACCCTGCAGGCGCCTTTCCCGAATCGTCCACCCCCTTCCGCACACAGGCTCCAGGAGGTGTTCAAAATGAGACTGTGCCGCAGTCTCAAACTGCGGAAGTGTACTGCGGAGCCGCTTCCAGATCAAGCATTCGTTGGAAGGTGGCTCAGAGCTGCGCCGAAAACGTTGCGGGTCAACCAAGACGGCGGTTTCGGCAAGACCCAACGGCGGACAACCACCCTCGATCCGGATCCATTGGCCAAGGGGTCCAAGGATTCAGCCACCTTCGATCAGCCCGGGAGCCGTACCCGAGAGCGGGGTCCGGGATTCCCGGACTCCTTCGAGGTGGAATGGAGAGGCGATACCATGGTGGCCATGGACCCCAGTCCCTCCCGGCCCATCGCTCTCCAATGATCTGCGAGTCTCACCGAAAGAACTGGCCGGCGCGATAGGACGGTCAGCCCCCCTCTTCGATCTGTTGTATGAGAGATTGAATCTTGCCGAAGTTGATCCTCATCGCATCCAGGTTGGTGCCTCCGGCAGGACGGAAATGGCTGGCGACCATCAGAACGGCCTGGCTCCGGTGGCGGCGCAGATTCGCAAGCACCTCGGCATAGCCCACCGACCCCTCCCCAAGAGGCCGCCACTCGAATTGCCCCTCGACTCCGTCATGCACGTGAACGTCCTTCAAATGCAACCCGTGCAGATAGGGCCGCAGATTGGTAAAACCGGCTGTGGCGACATCCCACTCACCGATCAGCACATTGTCCGCCGGAGACCACTGGACCTTCAACCGGTCAGAACCGAGTTCTTCCGCCAGCCGCCGAAAGTTTCCGGTCGAACTCATGTAATGGAAAGGCCGCATCCCCAGCACGACCTCCACGCCGTACTTGTCGGCCTGCTCCAGAATCAGGGTGAAGGCGGCCACCAGCTTGCGCAGGTCGACCTCGGCGATGACGCCGCCCCGGGTCAACCACTTCATGGGCCAGGTCGGCGCCTTTGTCCAGCTCCCCTGGCCCGCGGACCATTCTCCGGGCCAGCAGAAACCGTAGCAATGCACGGCTCCGACCCCCAACCGGGCGGCAATCTGCATGGATCGAACCAGCCCATCGAATTCACTGCGAAATTCAGCATCTTCGAACAGATTGTGCGGGGTAAGCCCGACCAGTCGGGTGTTGTGAAAGGGACGGTAGGCGCAAATCTGATAGAGCTTGAGGCCACGCCGGGCGACGCTTTCACCCATGGCATCGGCCTCGGCGTCACTCATGGTGGCGATGCAGGGCTCGCCCCCGGGTATGCCCGAGTCGCCACCCGGTCTGGAGCCTTCAAACCACACGTATTCCGCACCCAGCTCCCTGGCGGCGTCCAACTCCTGGGCAAACGGCAACTTCAGTTCGCTGAGCCATATGCCGAGCCTGAAGCGATGATCGCTTCGATCGGCCGGTTCGGGCGAAGCAGCCGCTGCCTTCGTCCGCGAAAGCAAGGAAGCCGAAACGCCCCCGGCTCCGCCAACCAGAAACTCTCTTCTGTTCATACCTGACGCTCCCGACTCCGTAGCAGTGAAGGATCGATTGTTACCGTCCTACCCCCGATTCGCGCCGGGGGGCGGCGGTTTCCGCGTTACGGCCGCGCTCGGACCCACTCCTCGTCAAAGCTGGCAACGGTGAGACGCCCGGGGCGGTAGTTGTTCTTTCCATCGGTGCTGCCCCGTTCATAGAAACAGAGCAGAGTGCCATCGGGCAGTGCCGCCAGATCGCTGTAGCCGCTGAATTCCCGTTCCAGAATGCGGTGGTACGGCCAGGTTCGGCCCTCGTCGTGACTCAGCTTGATGGCCATCCTCACCCGGTCTCGAGGACGCCCGGCGATTTCCCCGCCCAGGCGACGGGAGAGGTTGTGGGGGTTGGAAAATGCGATGAGCCCCGGCTGCGCTCCCCTGGGACGGCGGACGCGCACGATGGCGGCCATGCAGATGGGTTCCAGCAATGCCTCATCGAACCGCGGCCTGGACCAACCGCCGGCCCCGTCGGGACCGACGGTCACCAGACGGCGATGCTGCTTCGACTCGCTGCGCGTGTTCAGCATCACCCGGCCGTCGCCAAGTTGCACCACGATGGTCTCGCTGGGGTGGATGGAGTCGGGGGTGTCGGGCACCGCGATCTCGCCCCGCTGCCAGGTCATTCCATGATCGTCGCTGAAAATGGTCGAGGCCACCGAGGGGCGATGGGCGTGCTCTCCGGTGCCCAGTGAAAGCCAAACGGGAACCACCAGCCGTCCCTCGTAGGGTCCATGACGCAGTTGAATGCCGTGGCCGGGTCCGGTGGCGATGACTTTCCAGTCATACTCGGACCGAAAGGCGTCAAAGGTGGATGTGATCTCGACAGCCTCTGTCCAGGTGGCTCCCTCGTCCCGGCTGCGCATGTAGAAGCAGCGCATATACTCCAGGCAGTAGAGAAAATGCAGGCTGCCGTCCTGGTAGTCGACGATGGCCACCGGATTGTTGACGGTGTTTTCTCCGGGCCTGTCAAGTTTCTGGGCAGCCGCCACCGGGTTGAGGGGCTGGTTGCCCTCCACATGCACCAAACGCCGGCGGGGCAGCCAGGTCTTCCCTCCATCGGTGCTGCGGCGCAACATCACGTCAATAGTCCCCCAGTCGCCGGAATCCCCTTTGCGGGCTTCACAATAGGCCAGGACGGTGCCGGCGGGGGTGACTACGATTCCGGGAATGCGGTAAAGCTTGTACCCGCCTTCACCGGCAACAAACAGATCGGTCTTCACCACTTGTCCGGCCCGGGCCACCGAATCGGCAGTCGGCGACAGCAGCGCGCAGAGGAAGATTCCGAATGGCAGCCAGACGTATCTCATCGACTCGTGCATGGTTCCCGGTGCAGGAGGGAAAGCCCGGGGTTCCGGACAACCGCTCCGAGCGGACTGGAGAGGCGATCCTCCGCCGCCGGAAACTCGTCCGGCATTCTATCAACAAGGAGCTGGTCCGACAACACCGGCCGCCCTGGCGTCAGAACGCCGGCGGGCGGGCTCAATGCCCCGGTTGAAAAACCCGGAGTTTGCCACAATAATGAGCCGTAGGGCAGCCTCGGCACACCTCCCCCGCACAAGCTGCCGATAGCCAATGGAACTCCCGCGGGGAGGCCCGTGCGCCGGGGCGGGAAGCCCCTTGGGGAATGACACGATGCAACGTCGAGAATGGCTTGCCCAGACCGGCTTGACCCTGATGGCCACCCGGCTCGCCCCGGCAGCCGGACCACTGCCTTCGGGCGGAAGTGAGAACCAGACCAGGCTCAACCCCTGGCGCCTCCAGGACGCCGACCTGCGTTCCTACATGCTGCTGGGGGTGCGGCACATCTACAGGAGCGCCATCAACCGCAGTCGCGGATGCCTTCCCTACGTCCGCTTCAACCTCACCGAGGAACCCACCTGGGCCCGACACGAGTACTGGGGTTCACCCCACATGGTGGGACGCTTCCTGGATGCGCTGGCCGTCTGTTCCCCGATCCTGGATCTGCCCGCCGACCGCGAAGCCGTGGAAGGGTTGCAGCGGTTGCTGCACGAGTCGGTCGACCATCCCTCCGGGTTGGCCTTTGACACCCTGCCCGGCCCGGACGGCAAGCGGACGGCTGCCTTGCACCACTCCCGCGAGGTCCTGCTGGGGTTGCTGGGTCTCCGGAGGTGGCAAGGATCCGAGCCCTCCATCCAACTGGCCCGACGATTTGTGAGGAGGCTGGAAGAGGTGACCCGGGCCACCGGTTCCTTTCCCTCGGACAGGTACTCGGAGCAGGGTTGGATCCCCTCTCCGACCCGCAAGCTCAATCAGACTTCGGGACGGTTGATCGGGGCCCTGGTGAAGTACTTTCGAGCCACCCGCGATTCCCTGGCGGTCGATCTGGCCGTGCGTTTCGCCGAGGCCAACATCGAGGCCTGCTTCACCTCCAAGGGCGAGTTGACGCCGGATGCCGGCGAGCACCTGCACTCTTCGGAGGGAACCATGACCTCGCTGATCGATCTGGGATTGCTCACGGGCGAGCAGCGATACCTGAACATGGGACGCCTGCTTTACGACGTCGGCTTGCGGCGCTGGCGGACCTCCTGGGGCTGGGCCAAGGAGAGCAGGACGGATCAGCCGGGCCGTGGGGAGGCCAACAATACCGGCGACTTCGTGGAAGCCGCCCTGCTGCTGGGCAGTAGCGGGCTCCCCCACTATTTTCAGGACGCCGAGCGAATGATTCGCAACGGCTTGCTGGCCGCCCAGGTGGTGACAACCGACTGGATTCCGCAATCCTCCCTGGCCGACACCGGGGACTACGCCTACGCTAAAATTCGGGACCGGGCCCGGGGCGCCTTCGCCTTCACGCTGCCCAACGCCTACCACTCCTACAACACCGATCTGATGGGCGGAGCGCTGCAGTCATTGGCCGAAGCCTACCAGGCCAGCGTGGTGAGGGAGGAATCGGGAGTGTGGGTGAACCTGCTGTTCAGCACCGACACCCCCTGGCTCCGGGTGCGTTCGCAGGTGCCTCGGTCCGGCTGGCTGCGATTGGAGGCGCTTCAGGAGGAGCGGGTGAGGGTTCGACTGCCGGATTGGATCCCGGCGGAAACGGTGCGGCTGCAGGGGACCGGCAATCCTGAAGAGATCCGACCGGAGGGAGCCATCCTCGACCTGGGGCCTTTGGCCAAGGGGTCCAAGGTCACAGTCACCTTCGATCAACCTGGTCGCCGGACCCGGGAGCGGGCTCCAGGATTCCCCGACCCCTTCGAAGTGGAATGGAGAGGCGATACCATCGTGGCCATGGAGCCCGGGCCTTCCCGGCCCATCGCTCTCTATTGACCCAAGCCCGCATTTTCCATCGGAAGAACTGGTCGGGGCGAGAGGATTTGAACCTCCGACCCCCTGCGCCCAAGGCAGGTGCGCTACCGGGCTGCGCTACGCCCCGTCCGGTTTGCCGAACCACCCAAGCTAGCCGATGGGCACCCGGCTGTCAAGAGATGGAGCGGGCGTGGAGATTGTGCCCGAACAGCGCCTGTCGCAGTTTTCGCAGGGCCCGGCCACGGTGGCTGATGCTCAACTTCTCCCCCGGACTCAATTCCGCCAGGGAACAGCCCCGCTCGGGAACCTGGAAAATGGGGTCGTAGCCAAATCCATTGTCCCCCCGTAGATCGCGTCCAATCACGCCCGGCAGAGTCCCTCGAAAGACCTCCAGCACCACCCCTCGCCGAGCCAGCGCGATCCAGCACTCGAATCGGGCCGTCCGCCTGGCATCCTCCACCTGGTCCAATTCCTCCAGGATTTTGCGGCAACGTTCCGCGTCGCTGGCCTGCGCGCTGAGGTAGCGGGCGGAATAGACCCCCGGGCGGCCACCCAGCGCATCCACCAGCAGCCCCGAGTCGTCGGCTATGGTCGGGAGCTCGGTATATCGGCTGTAGTGGACCGCTTTCTGGCGGGCGTTGGCCTCGAAGGTGGTTCCCTCTTCCGGAGCCGTCGTCACCCCGGGAACCGCCTCCAGAGATTCCAGATCGACCGGCGCCATCGCCAGCGACGACATCATTTCCCTGAGTTTGCCCCGATTGAAGGTGGCCACCAGCAACCGGGGCCCCAGGGAAGACGGCGACCAGCGGCGAGTCGGTTTGGGCTCGGTGGACACGTTGCAGGTCTTTCGGGATGCGCCGACGAAGCGATGCGAAGCCGGTTACAACTTGGTCAGAACCGGATCAGGCTCTTCTGGATCTCGACCAGTCGGGCTATGCCTTCGGCAGCCAGATCCATGAGGATGCCCAGGGCTTGGCGGGAAAAGGGATCTCCTTCAGCCGTCCCCTGCACCTCCACCAGCGAGCCGTCGCCCGTCTGGACTACGTTCATATCGACCTGGGCCCGGGAATCCTCTTCGTAGTTGAGGTCCAATAACGGCGTTCCTGCCACGACACCCACGCTGGTAGCTGCCACATAGTCCTTGATCGGCAGGACCGGCAGGGTTCCTCGTTCCACAAGTCCTTGTAGAGCCAGAGCCAGCGCCACAAAGGCGCCGGTGATGGAAGCGGTGCGGGTCCCGCCGTCCGCCTGGATTACATCGCAATCCACCCAGACGGTCCGTTCTCCCAGATCCTGCAGGCGCGTGACGCTCCGCAGCGAGCGGCCGATCAAGCGCTGAATCTCGTGAGTCCGGCCCGAGACCCTGCCGCGACTGGATTCCCGAGGGGTACGGGTATCGGTAGCCCTGGGAAGCATGGCGTATTCGCTGGTAACCCATCCCCGATTCTTTCCCCGCAGGAAGGGCGGCACCGAATCTTCGATGCTGGCCGCGCAAATGACCCGGGTCTTCCCCACCGCAATCAGCACCGATCCCTCGGCCCCTGCAATGAAGTCGGGCTGTATGGTTACCGGGCGCAGCTCCCTGCTCTCCCGCCCATCGGTGCGCATAGGGTTCCTTTCAATACTTCTGCACTTCGCTGATCGCCGGATCACCGTTCCCGTTTTGCAGTGCCGTCATGCTCAGATCCTGTGGCAGCGGTCTCCTGAGATCGATGTGCCCCGCCAGGGTGTCGGCCTCGGCTCCGTCGATCAGGATCTGAACTTCGCTCACCGGCGGCAAATTATAGGTCAGGGAATTCACCACCGAGTAGATGGAGGAGACTTCACCCGTAATCCCCCCGGGATGCCGGACACTCGCCTCCCCGGTGACGTCCACCACCAGCAAGCCCGCGTCAGCCCAATAGACCTCCCGCAACCGGGTTTCCGAAGGCAGCGCCGGCAGGTGACCGGAGAGCGAACCCTTGATCAGGGCCACCAGGATCTGCTTCGCTTCCAGGGTGACCTCTTCGGAAGCGTAGATGTCGCGTTCCTCCGTTTCCAGCCGGCCGTCCACCTCGCCGGAGGCGAAAAAGAGAACGACCTTTTTCCGGGGCGCGGTGGCTTCGAACGCCGGCTCGTCCATCAGTGCGGGCGCCTGCGCTTCCGGAGGCAAGCCGGCCAATCGCTGGACCTGACGCTGCAGATTCATGAAGTAGACAGCTCCCCCGACCAGCAGCAGCACCAGAACCATCATACCCAACCTGATATGGCGAGGCATAGGTAGTGTCCTGTTCCTTAGCGAGCCATGGTCGCTTCATCGATGGGGCGAAACTGTTGCAGGGCTGTCAGCACGGCTACGGCCACGCCGTTTTGAAAGGGTTCGGTCAGCACCGTTTCCCTGAACTCGTCCTGCTTCACGTTTCCAAGCTCCAACAGGACTGCCGGCATCGCCAGCGGCGACAGCAGCCTCAAGGGCGCATGCCGAAAGCTCAGCGGGGCGCCGCCGTTGAAGCGCTCGTTGGTGACGGCCTGCAAGATTTCGGCCAGATGGAAACTTCGATGGAGCACGGCCGCCTGGGCTCGATCCCAAGGTACCAGCTCGAACGCGGCGCCCTCGCCCCTTTCCGGCGCAAAAACTTCCCCCGGGGGCAGTTTCGCCAGATAGACATAGGTTCCGGAAGAAATCGGCGAGGCGCTGTTTCCCAGGTGTATGCTGAGAAACAGATCGGAGCGGCTGCGATTGGCCTCCCGCGCGCGATCTTCCAGCGAAAGAGTCCGATCCTGGCCGCGAGTCAATACCGTCTCCACTCCCAGCCTGCTTTCCAGCACCCAACGCACCTTGCGAGCAATGGAAAGGGTGACATCCTTTTCGTAGACACCCTCCCCCACCACAATGCCACGGTCGGCGCCCCCGTGTCCTGGATCGATGGTGATTCGCCTCCAACCGGAAGCCTGGGGCCGCCTTGTCCGCCGGAAGGACCGCCTTGGTTCCCCAGCCGTTGTCGAGTCCTCGACGGTTGGCCGGAATGCGTCCACCATGTAGGCATTTTGGCCGGCCAACCGGGTCAGGCGAGTCTGGACGGATTCGTCTGCCAGAGAGACCACCAGCCGGCTCGAATCGCCGGTTTCTTCAAACGAGACCCCAGCGATCCGATCATCCCGATAGGAGATGACCTCCGTTCCGGGCGGATCGATCGGGGATGCGCCCAGCAGGAACAGAATGCGGCGCTCCTCGCCACGGACCCGGATCTCTCCGGCGTTTACCAGGGAAACGACCAATCGACTGGCCTCATCGGTGGTGCTGGCGCTGAGATTGATTCGAACGAAATCCCGGCCTCCGGTCAACCATCGATTCCCGGAGGGAGAAACCCTGATGGCGGGTTTGAGCACCCGGTTCAGTACATCGGGAACAAAGCCACGCGGAGTCAGCCAGCGGCCTTCATGAAACAGGACCGGCGCTGCCAGGCCGATCGAGCTCCGATTCAATCGAACCCGCACGCGGTTGCGAGTCAACTCCACCACGTCCCTGCCGGCGAAGATCCGGAGAAACCCCGCCGAGCCGCTCTCGGAATAGGCCAGGTCGAGAATGCGCAGGACATCCAGGATGGGGACATAGCTCCGACCTTCGACGGAAACCAGGGGCAGCCGAACCCGTCGCTGCTGATGAAAGATCAGCAACTCATCGGGCGCCGCATCGGTCGGGTTTAAGCTGGTGAGTCCAACGGCCAGGAGCAGGCAAAGCAAGAAGCCCACGGCCTTGCCGTTCGCAATATTCCAGGAAAACCAGCCGATCATTTTTGGACTGAACCACGAATGGACAGGAAGAGACTCAAACGAGCCTGTTGCAAAATTCGGCAGTAGTCTGTTTGCCGGAAATGGCCGCAAAAGGCACAAAAACACAATTTGTGACTTTTGTGCTTTTTGTGGTTAGACAGCATTTTTCACGAGGTCGCACCCGATTTTGAAAGAGGCAGAACCTCAGGTCTGCCGGCAAGATGGCCTGCCCCGTTGCGAATTTTGCAAAATGCTCAATGAAATGAGCAAATGGAAGAAATGTTGCTGGAGACTAAATCCGGGGTTAGTGGCCCTTCGTGGATTTCTCCGTTACCCCTCAGGCGCTGACGAAGACTTCCACTTCGTCGATCAGGATGTCCCGGGTCTGGTCCGGATCGCCGTCGGTCAGCCGCACCTCCAGCCAGTTGTCGCCGAACTGCGCCGGGGGCTCGGTCAGATCGAACCAGAAGGTGGAGAAGGGACCGGGAAGGTCGGGCACCGGGGGCAGGCCGGAGCTGCTGGTGGAGTTGGGATCCACGATGGCCTTCAGGTCCGAGCGTCGCTCGTCGCTGCGTCTTCGCAGCCGTGAATCGGGTACCGGCGTTCCGTTGACCCGGACCTGGAACCGGTCTCCGTCGACGGCGTGATAGGCTCGAAACAGCAACGAGGCCCCGCGGGAGCGCCCGACGTGCTCACAGATCCGGAATCGATATTTCCCGTCACTCCCCGGAGTTCCCCGTTTGAGTACCATCTTGTCCGCCTTGACCGCCCCGGTAGCGGTCTTGTCCACGCCGAACCCCAGGCACCCGGCCCAAACTGGCTCGAAGACATAGTGGCGGTTGCCCCGGGCCAGGTCCCGCGGTTCCCGGGTCTCGGCCAGGCCCCGGAGCATATGAGGGTAGAAAGGCTCCCATGAGAGGGGCACGAAGTGGTTGTAGAAGAAGATGCCGTCGGCGCCGGCGCCGTACATGTTCATGGCCAGGGCTCTCTGCTGGTCCAGGGTGATGGGTTGCCCCCCCAGGCGGCGCCTCATGCGAATGCTGCTCCAGGGAAGCAGCCCCGGGTACAGCAGGCAGGGACCGGTGCGTGTCAGCCGGGAAAAGGCTTCCAGGGGCAAATTGGGCTCGCAGTACATGGTGTCTGCGGGAGAGATGTAGTCGATGAGCTCCTCCGCGATCCAGGCAGGCACGTCCAGCCCCATGGTGTCGCACTCCTCCAGGGTCTGGAAGACCCGCGCCCCCAGCAGCAGCTTCCTGTTTCTTTCCCTTCCCTTTTCATCGAGCATGCGTCGAATGCGCCTCACGAGCCCGGTCATCAGGTCCTTACGCTCTGGCCCCTTGCCGGGAGGGAAGTAGAAGTGATCCCGGAAGCACAGCTCCAGGCCGTCCACGTCGAAACGATCGACCAACCCGACGGTCACCGAAAAGAGATACTCCCGCACCGGGTCGAAAGTGAAATCGAAGGGAGTGCTCAAGGCGTAGTAGGGACCGGGCGGCGTTTCCCGAATCTGCCACTGGGGATTGTCCACCAGGAAGGAGGCCCCCGCTCCCACGCCCTGGCGGATGGAAACGTGTCCGTGGTTGTCGTTCACGCGGAGACCGGCCAGAAAGGTCATGCCCCGCCGGCGGCATTGATCCAGCAGGATCCCCAGGGGCTGCTTCCCTCGATCCAGCAGAGGCAGGAAGCGTCGGTGCTGGGGTCTGGCGTCATAGTCGAACCCGGGGCTTCGCCAGTAGGTGGTCCACCCTTGGGTGTAGGCCTCCTGAATGAACAGATCCACCTGCGCCGCGGCCAAAGTGTCGACCCATTTCCTGAGGTCCCGCTCGGATACCGGATCGGGCAGGTGCCTGCGGGCGATGCTGGAAGGGTCGCTCACATAGAGGATGCGCCGCGAGCCCCTGGGGGAAAGACTGCCCAGCTTGACCGGAGGAGAGGTCACCTGGCCGGATTGCGAACAACCCGCGTGCGACCAGGCGGCGGTGGCCACCGCGGCTTCCAGAAACCCCCTGCGCGAAAGATGGCTGTTACAGGACACTAGACCATCTCCTTGATGATCTTGCCGCCCAGGTCGGTGAGGCGCTTGAACCTGCCCGCGTGGTAGTAGGTCAGGCGCATGTCGTCCAAACCCATCAGGTGAAGGAAGGTGGCGTGCAGATCGTGGAGGTGGTAGGGATTCTCGACCGCCTTCTCGCCCAGCTCATCGGTGGCCCCCACAACCGTGCCTCCCTTCACGCCGCCTCCGGCGAACCACATGGGCATGGCCGTCTTGTTGTGTTCCCGCCCCGGGGCCTTCCAGTTGAGAGGCAGGCTCTGGGGAGTGCGCCCGAATTCGCCTCCCCAGGCTACCAGGGTCTGATCCAGCAGGCCCCGCTGCTTGAGATCCTTCAACAGGGCCGCCATGGGCCGGTCGGTTTCCAGACCCCGCAGGCGGTGCTGGCCGGCGATGTCCTGGTGGGAGTCCCAGCCCCGGGAGTAGATCTGCACGAAGCGCACGCCCCGCTCCACCAGGCGTCGTGCCATCAGGCATCGTCTGCCCATGGGCTCGCTGATCTTGTTGTCGAGTCCGTACAGCTCCCGAATGGCCGGCGGCTCCTTGTCCACGTCCAGGGCTTCCGGAACCGTCATCTGCATGCGGAAGGCCAGTTCGTAGTTCTTCATGCGAGCCCAAAGGTCACTCTTCAGCGGATGTTCTTGCAGGTAGGGCCGGTTGAAGTGATTCAGCAACCGGATATTGGCTTCCTGCTGTTCGGCGGTGGTTCCGGCAGGGGGCTGCAGATCCACGATGGGAACGCCCTCCGACTTGAGGGGGGTTCCCTGGTAGATGGCCGGCAGGTACCCGTTGGACCAGTTCTGAGGACCTCCGAAACCCCCGGTTCCACTGATCGGAAACACCACGAAGGCCGGAAGGTTTTCATTCTCGGTTCCCAGCCCGTAGACCGTCCAGGAACCCAGCGAAGGACTGCCGGGCAGAGCTTCCCCGGTATTCATCAGAAAGGTGGCCAGGGAGTGGGCGTCGGAGTCGGTGTGAATCGACCGCACCACCGCCATGTCGTCCACGCAGGTTGCCAGATGGGGAAACATGTCCGACACTTCGGTGCCGCACCGGCCGAACCTGCTGAAGCGAAACGGACTTCCCACGTAGAGCAGCTTTCTTCCGGAGGTGCGCTGCTGGGCGCCATCGAAGGCCGGGGTGCCGTGGTACTTGTTCAACAACGGCTTGGGATCGAAGGTGTCCATCTGGCTGGGACCGCCGGCCATGAACAGGAAGATGCATGACTTGGCCCGGGCCGGGCGGTGGCCCTCCCTGGCCGCCAGCGGGTTGCCGTTTGCGCCGGCGCCCAGCAAGCCCTCCCGGAACAGCATCGAGGAGAGGGCTACGCCTCCGACACCACGCCCCAGGCGATAGAGGAAATCCCGGCGGCCCAGCGCACCCAGGGAAGGGTCAGCCGCTTCGAACCGACCGCAATATTCGTAGTTGAGATTCTTCATGAGTTGTCTTCCGAGTTTGGATTCCCGCGTTCTTTCCTTCAGGATTCCCGGGGAAAGCCCGGCGACTCCGGCGAAGCCTCACTCCAGAAAGATGAACTCGTTCATGTTCAACAGAACCAGGCAGAGATCGGCCAGACGGTCCTGGTCTCCGGCGGAGAGCGGCAGCCGCGGCGAGGCGTCCGAGCCCACGCCCGGAGCGGCCGCCGGCCCTTTGGCCAACTCGACGGGTGTCTGTCGGGCCGTCAGGGGCCGGGTCAGAAAGTCCAGGCCGCGGGATCGTTCCCCGGGCGTGGGATCGCGTTGCAGGGCCAACTGGAAAGCCCGCTTCAGTTGGGATTCGGGGTCGGATCCCGCCTCTCGAACGATCCTGCCTGCCATCCTGCGACTCTGCTCGTGCACGAAGGGGTTGTTGAACAAGGCGAACACCTGGGGGGCGACGGTGGTCACCTGCCGCCTCCAGCAGCTTTCGTTCAGATTGGCTCCGTCAAAGACGTTCATCATGGGCAGTTGAAAGGACCGTCCCTGCCACATGTAGACGGTGCGCCGGTTCCTTTCCTCCCGGCTGGAGGGTTTCCACCAGGTCCCTCCCTCCCACAGCAGGTCTTCCTCGACCTTGGGGAAGAACCCCGGTCCTCCGATGGTGGCATTCAACTCCCCACTGACTGCCAGGATGCTGTCCCGGATCGCCTCGGCCTCCAACCTCAGCGGATTGCTCCGCCAGAAGTAGCGGTTGTCGGGATCCCGGGAGCGGTACTCCTCGGCTCGGGGGCTCCGGATCGACTGCCGGTAGACATTGGACTGCAGGATCAGCCGATGCACGGTCTTGATGCTCCAACGGTTCCGGACGAAATAAGACGCCAGAAAATCGATCAGCTCGGGGTGGAGGGTCCCCGATCCGTTCCGTCCGAAATCGCTGGCGGTCCGCACCAGTCCCTCGCCGAAATGGTGCTGCCAAATTCGGTTCACCATGACTCGGGCCGTCAAGGGATTGTCGGGGTGAGCGATCCACTCCGCCAGCGTCTGCCTGGGATTCTGTCTGGGATTCTCGCTCTTGAACGGAAAACCGGCTTCAACGGCGCTCAGGAATCCCGGTTGCACCGCCTCCCCCCTGGCCTTTGGGTTGCCGCCCTGCAGCAGGTAGGTGGTGGGCATGGCGGGGTGAGGCCGGCGAGCTCCATAGCCGCTCTGGATCTCCCAGGCGGTGTGCACCCTGGACTTGAAGTAATCGCGGTGGCTCACGTTGCCGTAGGCGGTGTTCTGTCTCTCGATCAGGCGATAGAGTTCCCGCTCCTGCCGGGTGAACAGAACCCCTCGATTGAGGGCGGTCTTCAGTTCGCCGGCATCGCTCGGCGGCACCACCCCGTCCTTGAGGTCCTGCCCCCCAACCAGGTGGAATGGCTTTTCCAGGCGCTTCAGAAATTCCGCCGTGGTCCTCTCCTTCAGTTCCTTGCGCTGGTCCAGCTCCTGCTGCCAGGCTTTGGCACGCCGCTCCCATGCCTCGGGATCGAGGCTCGGGCCCTCGTATTGTGTAAAGGGAAGGTCGGCCTCACCCACGGTGAGGGAGGCAAAGAAGGCCTCGGTACGGAAATAGTCGCGAGCGGGAATGGGGTCGTACTTGTGGTCGTGACAGCGAGCGCACTCCAGGGTGAGCCCCAGGAAAACCGATCCGGTGGTGGTGACCAGATCGACCAGCAGATTCTGCCGCCCGGCGTCCTCTCCGACGACCCCCAGGTTGAGGAAGCCGAGGCCGAGCCTGCCCTCGGCGCCGTAAACCGCATACAGATCGCCGGCAAGCTGCTCCTTGACAAAGCGGTCGTAGGCACGATCCTGATTGAAGGCGCGAATGACGTAATCCCGGTAGCGCCAGATGTGGGGACGGGGATAGTCGGGACCGCCCCCTTCGGTATCGGCGTAGCGAACCAGATCCAGCCAGTGCCTGCCCCAACGCTCCCCGTAGTGCGGGCTGCGCAGCAGTTTCTCGACCTCCTGCTCAAAGGCGTCCTCGGCCGGGTTTTCGAGAAACCGGACCATGGCCTCAGGGGAAGGCGGCAGGCCGATCAGATCGAAATAAACCCGCCGCAGCAGGGATCTCCGGGAAGCCGGCGGCGCCGGTTCCATCCCCTGCGTCTCCAACTTGGCCAGGATCAGCGCATCGATGGGGTTTCTCACCCACTGCCGGTTTTGGACTGCCGGGATGGCCGGCGGCTTCAACTCGGTGAAGGGCCAGGCTGCACCCTCACTCCGACCAGTGTCTGCCGGGGGCGGCAGTCGGTCGATCCAGGCCGCGATCAGGGCGATCTCCTCCTCCGGCAGCGGCGGCTCTCCCAGGGGCATGGCCGGCTGCTTCTCACCCCGAAGGTATTGGATCAGGGGACTGGCCTCGGCATTGCCGGCCAGGACGGAGGGGCCGTTGAGAGCGCCTCCCCGAAGAATGGCCTCCGGCGTTTCCAGCACCAGGCCGCTATTGTGGGTCCGGGAATCGTGGCAGGAGAGACAGCGGGTCTCCAGGATGGGTTTGATCTGGGTCCGGAAGAGGGACGAGGTGTCTTCAGCCGTGCCTGTGAGGGCCGCCAACCCGGTGAAAAGAACCACCCCGATTGAGATCGGTCTCAACAACTCGCACCCCACCCGGAAAATAAGTCACTATAGTGTAATGCCATCGCTATCGACAGAACAAGCCAACCCTCATAGAATGACGGCATTCGATCCGGGCACTCTGAACCATACTCTTGAGCGGGCAAATTCCCGATGCCCCGCCGTCCGATTCCAGGGGGAGCCGGCCGGCATCCGGTTCCGGCATCGGTCGCCCGCAGACCGGAAGGGGGAAGGCCATGCGGAGACGACACTTTCTTCAAACAGCACTGACTGCCGGCCTTGCGGTGGGAACGCCTCCTGCTGCCGGGACTTCCGGACCGGGCCCCGGGAAGGCCAGGTATCGTGCCGGGGTGATCGGCCTGGGCTGGATGGGACTGCTTTACGACCTGGCGGAGCGCATTCCCGATCGCTTCGACGTGGATGACGCCAACCGGCCCACGCCCGAGTTGGACATCCACCGAAGGTTCCACCACCACGACCACCCCGGCACGGAAGGGCTCCCCACCTCCTATGCGGAAGCGCTGTGGGATCGCCCGGAAGTGCAACTGGTGGCCGGAGCCGACCGCGACAGGAAACGGCTTGAGGCCTTTGGCCAACGCTACGGCATCCAGACCCTCTATACCGACGGTGTCGAGATGATGGCAAAGGAAAAGCTCGACATCGTGGCCGTGGCTACCAATACCAAGGGTCGGGCCTTTCTCACCACCAAGGCGGCGGAGTTGGGGGCCAAGGGCATCTTCACCGAGAAACCCATGTGCCATACTCTGGCGGAAGCCGACCGTATGGTCCAGGCCTGCGCCGAGCGGGGAGTCGCTCTCAACTGCGGCGCCATCACCACCACCCACCCTTCCTTTGCCAGGGCCAGGGAGTTGGTGCAGCGGGGGGCCATCGGCGAACTGGTTTCCATCGAGGCCTCAGGCCCCGGGGCTCAACATCAGAACTGGTCCTACTTTCTGGACGGCCAGCCGGCCTGGGTGTGCGGGACCGGGGATCAGTCCAGAAGAGAATCCGGAAGCGACGAGTTCAGGGGTCAGGGAATGATGGTGACAGACAACGGCCGGGTGGTCCACTTCCGCAGGGGCGCTCCCGGGGTCCGTCTCTGCGGCAGCAAAGGGGAGATGACCTTTTCCTTCGTTCCCGGCTGGCAGCTTTGGCAGGAGGCCAAGACGCCGGCGGGAAACGGACGGGTTCCGATGCCCTGGCCCGCCCCCCAGTTCGTCCCTCCCTACGGCGCCGTCTACAGCCTGGCCGATGTGGTGGACTGCATGGAGGGCCGGCTGGACGAGCCCAAAAACTCGGGACGCCGAGTGGCCGTGGCTCTGGAAGTGGAGATCGCCCTCAAGCAGTCTTCCAAAAAGGGGGGCGCTCGAGTCGACCTTCCCCTGTCCGACCGTTCTCTGGGGCTCAACTACGACTGGTTTCGGTAAGTTCCACCCCCGCCCTGGCGGGTAGATCGTTCGAGGAAGAAACTGCCAATCTCTTTTGAAGATGAACCACAAATGGACACGAATGAACACGAATAGGGATAGATTCCTTTCAGTTTTTCTTCGTGTCCCTTTCTAGTCCTTGGTGTGTCTTCGTGGATAACTCTTTTTGCCCCGTCGCAAGCAGCGCGAAACCGGTTTGTTTCAAATAGGTCCATGTCCCTCCCCAACGACTTTCCGATCAGCCGGCGCCGCTTTCTCCTGGCGGGAGCCGGAGGGTTGGCCTCCCTGGCCGATTCCAGCAGGTGTCAGGGGCGCGGCTCCAGGCCTGGCCGGCTCCTGTTCAACTGCGATGGATCCATGATTCACTGCTGGGGGCGCGCCGCCTTGCCTCAAAACAGCGGACCCTTGAGCCGGAGGGAATTTACCGACCTGGTCTTCACTCCCATCGAGAACAGCGGCGTCGATACCCTGCTTTTCAGCTTTGGCAGCGGCAACGTGGCCGAGTACCAGAGCAACGTCCTGGAATGGCCCGGCGAGGCCGACCGGTTCCAGTTCCCTGAGAGCAGGACCTGGCACGGAGGCATCGAGGTCGATCCCAAGGACCAGTACCTGAACCCCAAGAGCCTGGCCGACTCCGGCCATAACCCGCCTCAGATCATCGTGGATGAATGTCGCCGGAGAGGGTTGAGGGCCTTTGTGTCGCTCCGGATGAACGATATCCACGACGGGCAGCACCCCCGGGGCACGCTTCCCAACCCCGAGCTGCCCACGTTCAAGAGAATCAACCCCGACTGGCTGGTTCCCGATCTGGATTGGTGGAGCGCCCTTAATTTCGAGGTGGCTCCGGTCCGGGAGCTGAAGCTCCGAGTCATCGAGGAGTTCTTCGATCGCTGGGACTTCGACGGCATCGAGCTCGACTGGCTCCGGCACACCTTCTATTTCCCCCGGGGCCTGGAGCGTGAAAAGGGCAAGTATCTGACCGAGTTCATGCGAGCCGTGAGGCGGAGTCTGCGGCAGAAGGCGGCCATAAGAGGCCGCCCCATCGAGATCGCGGTACGGGTGCCCGAGAGGGTGGAATGGTGCCTGGAAGGAGGATTCGAAGTCCCGACCTGGATCCGGGAGGGGCTGGCCGACACTCTGATTCTGGGTCAGGGGCTGACCGAGAGCCGGGGCCTATCCGGGTTCAGAGAGCTTATGGGCGACCGCCGGCTGCCCATCTATCCCAGCCTCTATCCCTTTGGCAACGGATATGCCCTGTATCCCGACGAGGCGATTCGAGGCAGCGCCGCCAACCTCTGGCGGGGCGGGGCCGACGGACTCTACACTTTCAACTGGTTCTTTTACGGGAAGTGGCGCAGCCGTCTGCTGGGGGAGATTGCCGACCCGGCCCTGCTCAGGGACAAGGACAAGCGCTACACCCTGGTGCAGCGCTTCGAGGCCCACCGAACCGGCCGCTCCCCCCGTTACGATTCGGTCCGATTCAACACCATGATCAAGGCGGCCCCGCTTCCCTTCACCCTGGGCAGGGCGGGAGCGTCCCAAACAGTCACCCTGCCCATCGCCGACGAGATCTCTTCCGCATCCAGCCCCCCCCGCCGGGCCGAGCTGCTGGTCGGCCTGGAAGGATTGCCGGGAGACGTACTGGAGTTAACGCTCAATGGCCGCCTCCTCGAACCGGAGGAGTTGGACGCGGTGGAGGACTTGGCACGGATCGAATGCCACCTGGTCATCCCCCCGAGTCAGGGAATCCTGGGATTCCCCCCCCGGCGACGGCTGGATATGGACTTCGACGGGTTGCGCTTGCAGGTGCCGGTGGCGCGGTTGACCCGGGGCGACAACCAACTCCGGCTGCGCCTCAAGCAGCGCCGCCCGGGCGCCGATCGACCGGTGAGGGTGAGCCGAATCGAGCTCTCGGTCGGCTACGGTTCCGGCTAGGATTTGGCGGAGAACATCGACTCGTCGATCCAGCCGGGCCGGAAGTGGCGGGGGGACCAGTCCATCGGCACCTCGTCCACCGGGAACAGACTTCCGTTCCTCTCCAGGTAGGAGTAGTAGCCGGCCAGAAACACCTGGGTCTTCTTGCGAATGACGTCGAAGGGCTGGTAGCTGTCCCCCTGGAAGGTTCGCTGCATGTCCATGAGCTGAGGGGCGAAGTAGTAGTAGAGAGTCTCCCTCCGATCCGGGCTGCGGTCCATGGTGATGGTCTCAGTTCCCTTGTCCCCGGTGACCTTCAGGTAGAGATGGTGGGTGCCGGAAACCCCGTGCAGGGCGGCCAGGAAGGGGGGTTGCCCTTCCCTCCCCTTGAACAGCATGGTGTCCTGCAGGTAGGTAGCCTTGCGCTCGTCGTCGGTGAAGAGGGAGACCTTCTCCACCTCGTAACCGAGGGCTCGCAGGATGAACCACTGAATGTGGAAATGGGCCGGATATTCGTCGGTGAAGCAGAGGCCGTGAACTCCCTTGATGACTCCCACGTTGCCCAGGCGGCCCTTGAGGTAGGAAGCCTGGTAGTAGTGCTCCTGCACGCTGGTGGCCATCAGCGGCGTGCCCTGTTTGGCGGCCAGGTTCAGGATCGCGTCGATATCGCGCAGGCGGTAGCTGAAGGGCCGGCTCAGATAGGTGGGCACCCCCGCCTCCACGTAGGGCCAGGCCAGGCGGTGCTGCCAGGGCACCTCGTAGAGCCCGCCGAAGCCGATGGCGTCCACCTTGCCCAGCATCCCGTCGTAACGGTCCACCGCCACGCAGCCGTACTTGTCCGCAAACTCGCGGGCCAGCTTGGGGTTCACATCCCAGCAGTGGGTGATCTCCATGTTGAGCAGACCGCCGCCGAACAGTCCCTGGGAAGCCAGGATGTCGGCCCAGATTCCCCAGAAGGTGTACTCCCCCACGTTTAGCGCCCCCACGCGAATCTTTCGAGCCGCGGGCCTGGAGGGTTCGGCCCGGGCCTGAGAAACGGCCGCAGGCAGCCAGGCCCCCGCTGCCATTGAAGCCAAAAACGAACGGCGATGGGTCATGAGTCGCTCCTTTTTCCAGGATTCGAGCTTATTTGAAACAAACGCCGCAACTCAGGAAGCCACAAGATTGCGGCGTCGCGTATGCCCCCCTCCGCATCAGCCTTCGCCTGCGGCTCGGCTTCTGCGACTCC
>JAPPDF010000084.1 GCA_028875575.1 Acidobacteriota bacterium | reverse complement strand
CGACTGGAATCTCCGAACTGACGCCCGGGGAAATATTCCAAAAAACAAGCACGTTCCCCCTTGCAGCATTGCGAGTTCGGTGAGAGCTGCGAAGCTGCGGTTGGCGTGGGTTACCCGGCAAGACGCCACCTACGAGCCATCCTTATAGAGCTGCGTAGCTGCGGCTCAGGGTAGCCCCGGGCGGCAGCCCGGGGTCGTATGGGTTCTGCGCCAACCCAGCCGCGAATGCGGCGAATAGAAAGCACCCCTCCCCGAAAGCAATCCCTCCACAAAAAGCACGGAACGCCGCGCCACCCCCTCCGGCTCAACTGCGCGCTGAGGCTCCTAACTGACGATCTCGCCGATTCCGTCCCCACCCGGCCGTTCTTGACCTTGGCAACCGCGAGACATCACAATCGGACCGACAGGTTGCCGGCGATAGACCCTCTTCCCCCACGCGCCAGGCGACCCGGTAAGACGGACGGATTCCTGGTCGACGGCAGAATGGGCGGGCATTGATTCGGCGACTCTACAGCCTGGGCTTCACGCTGGCGTTCCTTCTGGCGCTGCCCTACTTTCTGTTTCAGGCCCTTCGTCATCGCAAGTACCTCTCCAGCTTGTCCGAGCGCCTGGGGATCCTCCCCAGAGAGATCGGGAAGGGTCCGGCGGGAGGCATCTGGATCCATGCCGTATCGGTAGGCGAGGTGCTGTCGGCGCTGCCTCTGATCAAGCAGATCGAACGGCGATGGCCGGGACGGCCTCTCTTCCTCTCCACCACCTCGCAAACCGGTCAGGAGCTGGCCAGCAGGAACCGACAGGGGCTGGCGGGTGTCTTTTATTTCCCCCTCGACTGGAAGTTCGCCGTGCGGCGAATGCTCGACCAGGTGCGACCCGGCCTGGTTCTGATTCTGGAAACCGAGATCTGGCCGAATTTCCTGCATGAATGCCGGCAGCGGGGAATCCCGGTCTGCCTGGCCAACGGACGCATCTCCGACCGGTCCTTCAGAAAATATCGCCGCTTCCGCCGCTGGTTGCCTTGGGCGGTGAGCCTGTTCGACTGCTGCTGCATGCAGGACCCGGTGGACCGGGAACGCATTATTTCCCTGGGAGCACCCCCCGGCAAGGTGGAGGTGTGCGGCAACCTGAAATACGACATCGAACCGCCCCGGCAACTCCATTCCAGGCTGGCCCAGTTCCGCTCCCTGATGCGGCTCTCCTCCACGCCTTTCCTGGTGGTGGCCGGCAGCACCAGGAGCAACGAGGAGACACCTGTTCTGAGTGCGTTCCGGTCGCTGCAGCGGGAGTGCCCCCAAGCCCGACTGCTGCTGGCTCCCAGGCACCCGGGGCGCTGTGCCGAAGTGGAGCAGTTGTTGACCGCTCAAGCCTTCCGCTTCGTCAAGCGATCCGAACTGTCCGACATGGTAATACCCAGTGACGGGAACCCGCCTGAGGAGGTCATTCTGCTGGACACCCTGGGAGAACTGCCGGTGCTTTACGCCCTGGCCGACCTGGTCTTCGTGGGCGGGAGCCTGATCCCCTGGGGCGGACACAACCTGCTGGAGCCGGCGCTGTTCAAGAAGCCGGTGCTGTTCGGTCCCCACATGAACAATTTTCGTGAGATGGCCCGCCACTTTATGCAAGCCGAGGCCGGCATAATGGTTCAGAATGAAGTCGAGCTGGGTGAACGCTTCATTGAGCTCTTTCGGGACGGCGCCTCGCGCCGGCGGCTGGGCGCCAACGGCTACCGAATTATCCGGGCCAATCAAGGGGCCGGAGCCAGGATCCTGGATCGGGTCGCCGGTGTTCTGTCTGAAGAATGATGATGCCATTGCGGCTTGTTTCCGCCGCCTACGAGCAGGTCGTCCGCCTCCGCAACCGAGGTTACGACGCCGGCTGGTTCAAGGTCCAACGCCTCCAGCGGCCGGTGATCAGCGTCGGCAACCTGACCCTGGGAGGCACCGGCAAGACTCCCGCCGTCATTGCTCTGGGCACAATGCTTCAGGGTGCCGGCTACTCGGTGTCGGTGTTGCTGCGAGGTTACAAGGGACGCCACCGGGGGGAACCGCTGCCGGTTTCCGACGGGCGCCGCACCCGGGCCGACTCCGACCTCGCCGGTGACGAAGCCCTGGTCCTCGCCAGAAACCTGCCCGCGGCACTAGTCACCGTAGACAAGGACCGGACGAGGGCCGGGCGCTGGATAGAGAGTCGGGAAGAGGCCGACCTGCACCTGCTGGACGACGGCTTCCAGCACCGGCAACTTCACCGCTGCCTGGACCTGGTCCTGGTGGACGTGACCAACCCCTTCGGAGGCGGTCAAATGGCCCCCTCGGGGCAGCTTCGGGAACCCCCGGAAGCTCTCCGCAGAGCCGACGCGGTCATTCTGACCCGCACCCGGCCCGGGCGGGACTACGACCCGCTGACCCGCGAGCTCCGGCGCTTCAAGCCGGAACTGCCCTGCTTCCTCTCCACTCAGACCGTCGAGCCGGTTGCCCGCAGGACAGCCCGGGAAGAAAGAGTGGAGGCGCCGCTTTCAGGATGCCGAGCCCTGGCCTTCGCCGGGCTTGCCAACCCGCACCAGTTCTTCGACTGCTTGAAACAACAGGGGGTGGAACTGGCTCAAACCCTTCCCTTTGGAGATCACCATCGCTACTCCGTTCGGGAGTTGACCGCCATTGGCGAGCGCTGCCGGGAGTTGCGGGTGGACACGGCAATTACTACCGAAAAGGACGCCGAAAACCTGCCGCCCGCTTCCCTGCATCCAGCGGTCCTTCGGGTGCTGATCGCCAGGGTATCGTTCGAGTTCGTGGGAGAGGGCCTGCGGGAAATGTTGCTGCGCAGGTTAGCCGAGGAGTCCAGGTGAAAACGTTTCTGGAAGGCGACCGCATCCGGAGGCTGCTGATTCGTGGAACCAACTGGGTGGGAGACTCGGTGATGGCGATCCCGGCGCTGCGAGAGGTTCGGCGCCTTCTTCCCCGGGCACACATCACCCTGCTGGTGCTGCCCTGGGTCAGCGACATCTACCAGGGCAGTCCCTGGGTGGACACCGTCTGGCTGTACGACCGCGATGACCGGCATGCGGGGACGGCAGGGCGCTTCCGGTTGGTTCGGAAGCTCGCCCGAGGCGGCTTCGATGCCGCCCTGCTGCTGCAGAACGCCTTCGAGGCCGCCCTGTTGACCCGGCTGGCCGGCATTCCCCTGAGAGCGGGTTACCGAAGGGATGCACGCGGCTGGCTCCTGACCCATGCCGTTTCGATCGATCCAAGACTGAAGGCGCGGCACCAGACCTACTATTACCTCGACCTGGTGGAACGGCTGGCGGGCCGGGAGAGGGCCCTGGACGATCCCTCGCCGGTCCATGAGAAGACCGCGCCCGCTCTGCCGCTGCGGCCGGAGGACCACGCCCTTGCCAGGCAGCGCCTGGAACAGGAGGGTGTTCGATTTCAGGGCAAGGTGATCGGCGTCCACCCGGGCGCCGCCTTCGGTTCGGCCAAGCGCTGGATGGGAGACCGTTTCGCCCAGGTCCTGGACCGGCTTATCCGCACCCATGGTGCCGAAGCGATCCTGTTCGGCTCCCGGCAGGAGCGACCCGTCGCGGAGGCCATTTGCGGGCACATGGCCGCGCGCCCGCTGGTCCTGTCGGGCCGGACAACCCTCTCGGAGCTGATCGCCATGATTGCCTGCTGCGACCTCTTCATCACCAATGACTCGGGGCCCATGCACCTGGCGGCAGCGCTGGGAATCCCCACTCTGGCGCTGTTCGGCTCCACCGACCAGGTCGCCACCGGACCCCTCGGTCCCACCGCCGTGGTCCTGAACAAAAACGTTGAATGCAGTCCGTGCCTTCTGCGAGAATGTCCCATCGATCACCGCTGCATGACCCGGATCACGGTTGAGGAAGTCTTCCAGGAGGCAGTGCGGATGCTCCGGGCAGGTGGCTGAGGGACGCCGTTGCTCGGAGGAACGGCCGTTCCCGTCAACCCAGGGGCCATGCTCGCTCATCCCGCGGACCCGCGGGAGCGGCAACCCCGCCAAGGATCTCCCCGCGAGCCCAGGCGGTTCTTCACTTCGATAATCCCCTCACACCCATGGCTGAAATCGCGGCCTTCATCGATCGGGACGGCACCATCAGCGAAGAGGTCGGCTACGTGAACCATCTCTCCCGCTTTCAGGTCTACTCCTGGACTGCGGAGGCCATTCGCGGCTTCAACCGGCGGGGGTTGAGAAGCATCGTGGTGAGCAATCAGGCCGGGGTGGCCCGCGGCTACTTCAGCGAGGAGCTGGTGCTCCAGATCCACACCAGGCTTCGCAGGGAAATGGAGCGCGCCGGAGCCTACTTCGACGCCGTCTACTACTGTCCCCACCATCCCACCGCCGGCGAGCCTCCCTATCGACAGATTTGCAACTGCCGCAAACCCAAGCCGGGCATGCTGTGGCGGGCGGTCGAGGAATTCGGCGTCGACGTCGGCAAGTCCTTCGTGATTGGAGACCGCTACAGCGATATCGAGTTGGCCCACAACGCCGGCGCCCGCTCCGTCTTTGTCCTCTCGGGATACGGCCGAGGCGCCTACGAACACCAACGAAACCAATGGAAAGTCCAGCCGGAGTGGGTAGTGGAGAACCTGCTGGAAGCCAGCCGGGTCGTGCTGGAGGCGGTATGAGTGCCGCCGACGCCCGCCGCTACGCTGAGATCATCGACGGCTTCCCCGGCTGTCCCATCGTCGTATACGGCGACCTGGTGGCGGACGAGTTCGTGTTCGGAGAGTTTTCCCGGATTTCCCGGGAGGCTCCGGTGCTTATCCTCAAGCACAGAGAATCCCGCATTCTTCCCGGGGGCGCCGCCAACGCCATCAACAACCTGATCGCGCTGGAGGCCCATCCCGTCCCGGTCGGAATCCTGGGCCGGGATGACGCCGGAGAGGAGCTCCACCGGCAGCTCCGGGACTCAGAGCTCTCCATTCCCACGATTGAGAGGGACAGGGACTACACCACTCCCGTCAAGACCCGCTTCGTGGCCGGCTCGGCCCACTCCACCCGGCATCAGGTCCTGCGGCTGGACCGCGAGGGCCGCTTTCGGCACACCCGGAAGACCGAGCAGGCTGTCTGGAGACGCTTGGCGCCATTATTGGGTTTCTGCAAAGGCCTCATCATCTCCGACTACGGTATGGGCTACGTGAGCCCGGAGCTGGTGGCCCGCCTGGCCGGGATGCGAGAGGAGTTCCCCATCACCGTGGATTCCAGGTACCAACTGCTGCAGTTTCCCGGGCTGACCGCCTCCACCCCCAACGAGCCCGAGGTGGAGGCCCTGTTGGGGTACGAGATCGGAAACGACAGGGATCGGCTGGAAAAGGCCGGCAGGCGCCTGTTGCGGCGGTTGAAGTCGGAGGCGGTCCTTATCACCCGCGGACGGGATGGCATGGTGCTCTTCACCCCCCGCAAGCCCTCGCTTTCCATTCCCATTTTCGGGAGCGACCAGGTTGCCGACGTCACCGGCGCCGGAGATACCGTCATTGCCGTCTTCACCCTGGCCCTGGCCGCCGGAGCCAGCTTCGAGGAGGCGTCCCGCCTCTCCAACTACGCCGGTGGACTCGTGGTCATGAAGCACGGCACCGCCACCGTGAGCCGCCAGGAACTCAAGGAGGCCGTAGCCCGGGATAGAGCCTGCAGCTCTCATGGATAGCCGTGCCGGCGGCGCGCCGTGCCGACCGTACACTTTGAAACAAGAATGCTTCAGACATGCGTAATGTGTCGGTCGAATAACTCTTCACTCTGCACTCTTCACTTTTCACTCGGCCGCGCCGCCGTCTCATACGACGAGGCCGGTCATAAGGAGCGAAGCAGGGGTGTTCCAGACAAACGCTAAGATCCTCTCCCTGGAGGCCTTGCAGCCTCTGGTGACAGACCTGAAGAAGCGCGGCCGCCAGGTGGTGCTGGCCAACGGATGCTTCGACTGGCTCCACGTGGGCCATGTTCGCTACCTACGGGAGGCGCGCCGGTTGGGCGACTGCCTGGTGGTGGCCGTCAATGCCGACGCCTCCGTGCGCGCACTCAAGGGGCCTCCGCGTCCTCTGATGCACCAACAGGAACGGGCGGAAATCCTGGCCGCCCTGTCCTGCGTGGACTACGTGCTGGTCTTTGAGGAATTGAACGTGGAACGGGTGCTTCGTACGCTGCAGCCCCACATACACTGCAAGGGAACCGATTACAGCGAGCAGACGGTTCCGGAGCGGGAGGTGGTTCTCTCCTACGGGGGACGGATCGCCATTACCGGAGATCCCAAGGACCATTCCACCCGGAGCCTGCTGAAGGGACTGATGAGGACCCGGGAATCGCCCCCCTCCACGAAAAAAAACGATCGATGAACCGGATCCTGATCATCAAGCTGGGTTCGATCGGTGACGTCGTCCACACGCTACCCGCCCTTTCGGACTTGAGGACCTCTTTCCCGCGGGCCCGGATCGACTGGCTGGTGGAGAAGCCGGCAGCAGTCCTGCTGAGAAACCATCCCCGGCTCGACCACGTGATTGAAGTCGATACCCGCAAGTGGAGGAGGGCGCTGTGGCGACCCCGGACCTGGCGGGAGATCTACCGGTGTCGGAGCCGGATGAAGCAGCAACGGTACGAGGTGGTCTTTGACTTCCAGGGACTCTGGAAGTCGGCTGTATTCGGCCTCTTTTCCGGCGCACGTTTGCTGGTGGGATTCGACAAGCCTCACCTCAGAGAGCCCGGTTGCCGCATCCTCTATGGCAGGCGGGTGTCACCGGACCCCGCGCCCCCCCACGTCAGCGACCTTCATCGAGCGTTGGTGGCCAGCCAGGGGACCACCCGAGGCCAAGGCGAGGTTGACTTGAGGGTGGAAGAGTCGGACCGAGCCTATATCGAGGCGCAGTTGACTCAACGCCGCCTGAAGGAGTTCATCATCCTCAATCCGGGAGGAGGCTGGGTAACCAAGAACTGGTCTCCCTCCAACTATGGTCTTCTCCACCATCGAATCCGTCGGGAGCTGGGTCTGAAGACCGTGCTGACCTGGGGCCCGGGAGAAGAGGACCTGGTCCGGGAAGTGATAGCGGCCTGTTCGGGCGATCCGCCTCCGACCTTTTCGACCACCCTGCCCCAGTTCATTGCCCTGGCCCGGCGGGCCCTCCTTTTCGTGGGGGGCGACACCGGGCCGCTGCACCTGGCCGCGGCCTGCCGGACGCCGGTAGTCGGCATCTTCGGTCCAACCGACCCGGGAAGGAACGGGTCCCCGCACCCGGAGGACCTGGCGGTGTTCCAGCCGGTTCCCTGCGGGCCCTGCTACAAGAGGACGTGTCGCAAGTACCGGCGCCAGTGCATGACCCTGGTCACGGTGGATCAGGTCTTCGACGCGGTGGTGAGGCGCCTGGAGCAACCCCGGGTACAGGCTTCGCTTCCACCCCGGTCCAACTGAGTGGGAACGCCTCATGCTGCCGATCCTCACCCGCCTCCGCGTCCCCGCCGGTTTTCTCCTGGCCGGCCTCTACATCTGGCTGGCGCGCCCCACCTGGCCTCTCTGGCTGTTAGGAATCGCTCTGGCCTTCCTGGGAATGCTCTTTCGCGGATGGGCTGCCGGCCACGTCCTCAAGAACGACCGACTCGCCGTCTCCGGCCCTTACTCCTTCACCCGTCATCCTCTCTACCTGGGCAGCTTCGTGATCGGCCTGGGATTCAGCCTGGCCGGGAGCAGCCTGACGATCCTGGCCCTGTTTCTGGCCTGCTTCTTCCTTATGTACGGACCGGCCATGCGGGCCGAGGAAGAACATCTGAAGCAACTGTTCCCCCTCCGTTATCCGGGCTACCGGAAGACCGTCCCCTTCTTTCTCCCCACCCGCTGGCCGACCGGCCGCGACCCGGCACCGTTCAGCCTGCAACACTACCGCCGCAACCGCGAGTACCGGGTGGTGCTGGGATTCTCCGCAGCCCTGGGTCTGCTCCTCTGGAAGGCCTGGTGGTTTTGAGTAGTGGCGGTCAATTAGCCACCGTGCTCTTTTCCCGCGGGCGGCCTGCCGGTCACGAATTTCCTTCCCACAACCGAGGGCTTTGGTTTAGAATTCCGGCCTCGCTTTCAGACCGCGTGTCCCGTTTCAGGCTGGCCCCGCCGGTTTTCCCGCAGGAAGCACATCGCACGGTTACTTGACAGGATGGAGAAGGAGTTGTGAATGGCCAGGTTTAAGGAAGGCTTGCAGGATATTGTGGCAGCGACCTCGTCCATCTGCTACATCGACGGACAAAAGGGGATTCTGTCCTATCGAGGCATAGACATCCACGATCTGGCGGAACATTCGACTTTTGAGGAAGTCTGCTATCTGTTGTGGTTCGGCCACCTCCCCAAGCAAGCGGAACTGGACGAAATGAAAGCGGTCATGGGTCGCAGCAGGGACTTGCCGGAACCCGTGGTTCAGTTGTTGAACAGCTTGCCCGCGGACGCTCCCCCCATGGATGTATTGCGCACGGCTGTCTCTGCCCTGTCCCATTTCGACCCCGACGTCGCGGCCAACGACAAACCGGCCAACCTGAGAAAGACCTATCGTCTGACCGGGCAGATCGCCTCCATCGTGGCCACGGCTGACCGCATCCGCAACGGCCTGGAGCCCGTCAGTCCCGATCCCGGGCTTTCCCATGCCGCCAACTTCGTCTACATGCTCACCGGGAAAAAGCCCGATGCGACCGCCGAGCGAGCCCTGGACGTGGCTCTCATCCTGCATGCCGACCACGAGTTCAACGCCTCGACTTTCGCGGCCCGGGTGACCGTGGCCACCTTGACGGATATCCATTCCGCCATTGCCTCGGCCGTCGGAACCCTGAAGGGTCCCCTGCACGGTGGGGCCAACCAGGATGTCATGCGAATGCTGATCGACATCGGGGAGACCGAGCGAGCCGAAACCTATATTAAGGAAGCCCTGGCCAGAAAGCAGAAGATCAGCGGCTTCGGACACCGGGTCTATCGGACCGAAGACCCGAGAGCCACCCACCTGCGCCGCATGTCCCGCGACCTGTCCGAGAGTTCCGGTACCCGCACCTGGTTCGAAACCTCCCGGGTGATCGAAGAGGTGGTGAAGCGCGAAAAGAACATCAATGCCAATGTCGATTTCTACTCCGCCACCGTGTACTACAACCTCGGGATCCCCGTGGATCTGTTCACCCCGCTCTTCGCAGTCAGCCGCATCTCCGGCTGGACCGCTCACGTTCTCGAGCAACTGGACAACAACCGCCTCATTCGGCCCAGGGCGGAATACACCGGCCCTCCTCATCCGGCACCCTACATTCCCATGAACGAGAGGTAATCCCCTGCTGCCGCCACCCGTATCATTCCGCGCGCCACTGGTCCGCGGGCTGGTCGCCCTCGGCATATTGGTGGCAGCTTTCGGCTTGGCTCAGCATTCCTCGGCCTCCGAGGACGCCTTCTCCCCCGAGAAGTTTTCCCCATCGGAAGCGGAGGCCCTGCAGAAGGCCAAAACCCCCCGAAAGCAATTGGGTGTATACCTGGACATCGTTTTTGACCGGCTCAAACAGTTCCGAATCCTGGTTCGGAAATGCGAACAGGACCAGGCCCGGAGGTACCTGACCGGTTATGCCCTGGCCCTGAACCGGGCCGACGACCTGGCTGCAAGGGAAGATCCCGACCAGAAAAGGGGTCAGAAACTCCTGAAGGCACTCCTGAAATCCACCCAGAAGATCAATGCCTCCCTGATCCAGACCATCGAAAAAGTGCCCCAGGATTGCCGCCCCGTGGTTCAGGAGGCCTTGCAAGTCTCCCAGCAGGTCAACGGAGCCGTCCACGTCCAGCTCCTCAGAGCCGGCGCGCCCTGAGAATCCAGGATGATTTGCCCATGAACGGGTTTCGGATTATTGCGCTGCTGGCGCTCGTTTGCTCTCTTGCCTCCTGTGCCTCTTCCCGCAAGCTCAGCCGCGACACCGCCCGAACGAGAATTCTGAAGCTGGGGCTCATGGAGATCGAGGGCAAAACGCTGGAAGTCCAAAAAGTGCGGCAGATCGGAGGCAAACAAGCAGTTGCCGAAGCCAGCTTGAACATGGTTTTTCAGCTTACTCGCAACTCTCGGGGGAAGTGGGAGGTGGAAGCGGTCCGGTTTTCGGACGGGAACTGGGTTCAGGTCGAGACCCTGCGGCAGGCTTTGGACATGACCAGAGAACAACAGACCCGTCAGGACCTGAGCAAGCTGGTCCATGGCATCAAGGAATACAAGAGAGTCCATGGGGAGTACCCCAAGGCTGACAACCTGTCCGGGCTGAACGATCTGCTTTTTCCCGGGCACATGGCCACCTCGATTCGCTTTGACGCCTGGGGTCGCCCCCTCATACTGCAGCGCACCGGTCCCGGGGAAGTGCAGATCCTGTCCTCGGGCGCCGACGGCATCCGGGGGAATAAGGATGACATCTCCCTGTCGCCTTAGGGATCAAGCGAACGGAATCATGGCTCGGATTCGGAGAATGCACTGATGCCCAAGGCATCCTCCTCTCAAAGACAGCGTTCAGGGGCTCGCGGCAGGCCCGGGGGGCGAAAGAACCCTTCGGTCGCCAAGCCCCTGGCCATCCTGGCCGCGGTGGTGGTGGTGGCCCTGGGGGCGGCATTCTACTTGCAGCGCCGCGCTGACGACCAGGCGGCCTCCGCGCCAGCCCCAAGCTCTCGAAACGCCGGTTCCCTGATCAGTCCTCAGGGCTGGAGCAAGGGAAACAACCAGGCCAAGGCGGTCCTGGTCGAATTCGTCGACTTTCAGTGCGGGGCCTGCGCCTCCGCCAGCAGCCGCGTGGCCAATATCGCCAGAAAGCACGGTTCCCGGTTGAAAATCGTCTTCAAGCACCACCCCATGCGGAGGGCTCACGGCAACGCCATGATTGCCGCCCAGGCGGCCGAGGCCGCCGGACTCCAGTTCAAATTCTGGGAAATGCACGACCTGCTCCTACAGCGCCAGCCCGAATGGGCCAAGGTGCCGGACGCCCAGACCATCTTTCTCCGGTACGCCGCTGAACTACAGCTCAACCTGGCCCGCTTCCGGCGAGATATCTGGTCTCGGGAGGTGAGAGAGAAGATCAACCGTGACATCCTGGAAGGCCAGATGGCCCGGGTCCGCTCGGTTCCCGCCTTCTTTCTGAACGGGAAACCCATTTCCAACACCAGGGACGAAGTCGAGTTCGAACAAAACATCGTTGCCGCCATCCGGTCTCTCCAGTGAGCACCAATCCCTGGTCGATTCGTGTGATGGTGCTGGCCGGCTTTGCCGGAATGGTCGATTCCGGCTATGTCGGCTTCCACAGCCTCACCGGCTTGCTGATTCCCTGCGGTCCTGCCGGCGGCTGCGACCAGGTCCTCAACAGCCCCTACTCCCACTGGGGCGGGGTCTCCATCGCCTGGTTCGGCTTCGCCTTTTATCTGGCGGTGACCGCCGCCGGCATCTTCGGCCTGTCGGGTTTCCGGCAGGTGTTCCGCTTCAGCCTGATTGCCAGCCTGGCGGCCTTCCTGGTAACCCTTTACCTGCTCCATGTGCAGGCATTCATCTTGCAGGCCTTCTGCGATTACTGCCTGCTTTCGGCCTTTCTGGTCTTCGTGATCCTGGGAGCTCACCTGGCCCTGCGGCCCTGGACCAGGACCCCGGGATCCGCGTGACAGGCGAGCCCTCCCAAGTCATCCGAGGGACGCAGACAGCGCCGCTTCGAGGTTGAAGAGAATGAAGAAGCAGGCCGATTCAGGCTGCAGGCAGGATGGTAGGGGGCGGAGGGTCGGACTACCGCGGCAGGACGTCCATCCCCTTCAGGACGCGGGAACCGCCCTTTGGCAACGGATCCTTGGGCGCTTCCCTCTCCATCACCCAGGCATCTTCCGGGGGATCCCGATAGTAGTTTCTGCGGCGGGAGACGATCTCGAATCCGTTGCGCCGGTAGAACCGGATGGCGCGGTGGTTGGAATGGCGCACCTCCAGAAAGATGCGGGTCAGTTGCCGCTGCCGGCCCACTTCCAGACACTGCGCCAGGAGCTGCCGGCCCACCCGCTTCCCAAGGTATCGGGGCGAAACCATCAGGTTGCAGAGTTCCCCATGATCGACCATCAAGGCCAACACGGCCGCCCCGGCCAGGGTCCCCGCCTCGCCCGGTGACATCCTCTCGGAGGATTCCACTTCCGCCACCAGTGGGCAGAAAATAAAGGGCTTCCTGAGCACCTGCAGGTAGCCCTCCCTTCCCCATTTGCTCAAGTAGTCCCAGCAGTTCTCCATGGCCACCACCTGAGCGACGTCCGCCTCCACCATCCGGCGAATTTCAACTTTCAAGGGACTTCCCCGGTATCGGCGTCAATGCGCGCCACTCTCGATCCTGTCCCAGAAGGTCGGAAGCAGTCTCGGAATGGAGACTCCGATCGAGGGCGGTATCAATGAGAACGTCAGTAGTCAGAAGTATCATTGGAGGTACTTCTTGGCCAGTACGTCATAGCGTGGATCGTCATGGCCAGGGACCCGAAACCGGCCCCTCCACCGAGTCCCAAAGGACGGGGCCTGGTCTCCAGCAACCTGTCTGAGAGCCTTCTCGACCAGGGAGGACAGCGAGACACCCCGGGAGCGCGCGTAATGCCTGGTTATTTGGAGCAGCTCGGCATCCACGCTGATGGTCAGTTGTCGCTTCATGGTAACGTGAAATTTCGTTTCTGAGTATACGCGTCGCCGCAAGGATCCGAGTTGATCTCCCCCCGCCCTACGAATACTTCGGACAGTGATTTGAGCAAGTCGGTGAGGCGGTACAGGAGAAGTGGATCACGCTATGTCCAGAGGAAGGAAGGGGGCCGCTGCGGGCGCAAGGGGAGCCCGTAGGGTAACCAGTCAACCTGTCACCCCCCCGGATCCCATGGTCGCAGCCTGGGGATCCAGCGCGGCACGTTGGCCTTGTAGCGCCGATAGCTGGCTCCGAATCGCCTTTCCAGGCCCGGCTCCTCGAACCTTAGGAAATAGAGCGTCTTGAGCAGGAAAAAGACCCCCATCCACCCGGCCAGGTGCCGCGAGCCCAAGAGCAGCGACTCGGCGCCGAGGAGGAATAGCACACTCGTAATCATGGGATTTCTGACATGGCGATAGGGGCCCTGCACCACCAGTCTCGCCGGTGGAGCCCAAGGCGCTGGTGTACCCCTCCCGGCCGTCACAAACAGCCTGGCGCACCAGGTGGACAAAGCCAGGCCGGTCGTCGCCAGGGCGATGCCGATCCAGAATCGGACCTGTCCCGGTCCTGCCGGAGCAATGGCGCCCGGCGTCTCGGCCACCAGCCACAGGATCGCACCGGGTATGTACAGGAGGACGGTTCCCGGAAGGATGAGGATGTGCTTGACCCACTGCAGAATCATTCCTGTCCCCGAGGCGGACAACTCTCGGGCTCCGTCTGACGTCACCCTCCGAGGACCGGCAAGAAGATTCAGACACTATCCGTGCAGACAAGTCGCGCCGCCGCCCCCCACGACCAGGCGGATCATACAGGAGTGAAACAAGGGACCCCCGGGGCCTTATGAACAGGACGAAAAGCCGGTGCGCAGCACGCGGATGGCGCCGTCTCAGGGTCCTTTCCAATTGACCTCTGCATCGGGCCGGCGCAGGTAGAAGGCACGCAGGTCCGCCGGCGCGGTCCATTCCCCGCGGTCCGCCTTGGAGGAGGCCAGGGCGGCCAGGGCGCGGCCCAGGAAGGGGTCGGTCTGGGCCACCCGCCACCGGGGCCGACCTCGGGAGCGGATGAGATCCCGATATTTCTGGGCCCCGCCGCCCAGGAAGAGCACGGTCTCTTCGCCCAGGCCATCCAGCAGTTGCCCCGGGGCGCCCACGAAGCCGGCGTCCCGTTGAACCAGGCCACTCCGGTTGCGCTCGAAGATGGCGCCGTACACCTCGCCCCGGCGGGCGTCGATCATGGGGACGATCACCCCCTGCCACTCCGGGAACCTCTCCACCCAGGCCTCGAAGGCGGTAACGGAAACGGTGGGCCTCTCCTGCGTTTCCGCCAGACCCTTGACCGTCGTCAATCCGATCCGGACGCCGGTGAAGGAACCGGGGCCACAGATGACCCCGAAGGCCTGAATGTCGTTGAGAGTCAGTTCCGAGTGGCCGAGGAGGTACTGGATGCCGGACAGCAGTCGAGCCGTGTGGGTGCAGGCGGAATCCAGGTTGATCTCGCCCAGGATGGTGTCATCGTCCGACAACACGATGCTTCCGGCGCTGCCGGAGGTGTCCAGGCAAAGGAGTTTCACGGTGGGGATCTCCCCGCGGACCTGCGCGCCGCGAGCCCGACTTCAATGGGGATCGGGGTTCGTTGACACCCCCCGGGGCAGATTATATACTCCGGGATTTTGACGGAACAATCGCCAATCGCTTAGCCCGCATTTCTCACCAGGGGGCATGATCATGGCGCAGGAATTTTCCCTTCAGCGCGTGCTCGCGACCGAAGAGCGTAGCGGTCACTACGGTCGAGGGAGCATGTGCGCGCTGAAGGGAAAAGGACAAGCCAGGGCATGCCCAGTGCGTCTGTAATCCGCAACCCCTTGACACGGAGCCAAACAAGGACCTGAAGATAAACTGCTTTTGTCCTGCCTCCAGCGGCCTGGTGAGAAATGCGGGCTAATGTCCAGCGCGTGCCGCTCCTGCCCGGGAGATCCACACCCGGCACGCCTCCAGCGCCTCTCGGGGTCGCTCTTCCCGACCCGTCTCAGCGGACTTCGGCATGCAACCCTCCACCCCCATGATGGCCCAGTACCATCAGATCAAGAAGTCGGTTCCCGGCGCCATTCTATTCTTCCGGCTGGGCGACTTCTACGAGATGTTCTTCGACGATGCCGTGGTGGCCGCCCGCGAGCTGGAGATCACCCTGACCTCGCGCAACAAGGAAAAAGGGACCCCGATCCCCATGTGCGGGATTCCCTACCACAGTGCCGACGCCTACGTCTCCAAGCTGATCCGCAAAGGCTACCGCGTGGCCGTCTGCGACCAGGTCGAAAACCCCAAGACCGCCAGGAAGCTGGTCAAGCGGGAGGTGACCCGGGTGGTAACCCCCGGCACTCTGAGCGACGGCAATCTGCTGGAGCCTCGGGAGAACAACTTCCTGAGCGCCGTTTTCTCGGACGGCTCCGGACTGGGCCTGGCTTCGGTGGACGTTTCCACCGGAGATTTTCGAATTACCGAGTTTCGGGACGGCGCCCGGGAATCGATGCTGCAAACGGAACTGGAACGGCTGGGGCCCAAGGAACTGATCTGGTGCTCCCGGCTCAGCGATGGAAATCCCGCCTGGGCTCGCAACCTGCCGGCTTTGAAGACGGTGGTGGAGGAGTGGATCTTTGCCCCCGACTTTGCCCAGCGCCTGCTCGTCGATCATTTCAAGGTCGGCAGCCTGGACGGATTCGGCTGTGAGGGCCGGGACCTGGCCGTGGCCGCTGCCGGCGGGGCCCTGCACTACCTGCGGGAAACCCAGCGGGGCGAGCTGCTGCACCTGGACAGCCTGCACTACTATGAGCTGGACCAGTCGATGCTGCTGGACCAGTCCACGGTAAAGAACCTGGAGCTGCTGGAGTCTCTCTACGACGGGTCCCGCAACGGCACGCTGCTCCAGTGCCTGGACGAGACCTGCACCGGAATGGGGGGAAGGCTCCTCAAGACCTGGATGATGCGGCCGGAAATCGACCTGAAAGAGATCGAGAGCCGGCAGGAGGCGGTGGCCGCGCTCACCGAAAACCTGGTTTTGAGGGAAGAGCTCAGGGAGCAGCTCAAGCAGGTCTATGACCTGGAACGCCTGGCCTCCAAGGTTGCCCTCTCCAGCGCCAATGCCAGGGACCTGATCGCGCTCCGGCAGTCGCTGGAGCAGATCCCGGAAATCAAGCAGCGGCTGCAGCCGCTTGCCGCGGTCCGGCTCCGGAGCCTGGAGCAGGCCAGCGATCCCCTGGCCGACGTGGCGGCAAAGATTGGAGAAGCCCTCAACGACGATCCTCCGGTGGTGCTGACCGAGGGCCGGCTGATTCGGCCGGGGTTCAACCCGGAACTGGACAGCTTGCGCAAGGACAGCTCCTCCGGGAAGCAGACCATTGCCGAGCTGGAAGCCGGAGAGCGCGCCCGCACCGGCATCCCCAACCTCAAGGTCAAGTTCAACCAGGTTTTCGGCTACTACCTGGAGGTCTCCAAGTCCAATCTTGGACTGGTGCCTCCCGACTATGAGCGCAAGCAGACCCTGGTGGGAGCGGAGCGCTTCACCATCCCTCAACTGAAGGAGTACGAACGCCGGGTGCTGGGGGCTGAGGAGCGCCTGGTGGAGCTGGAGTATGAGCTCTTCTGCCAACTCCGGGCCGCCGTGGGCCGGGAGTGCCGGCGCATCCGCAACACGGCCCGCGCCCTGGCTCAACTGGATTGCCTGGTGACCCTGGCCGGCGCCGCCCATCAGTTCGGCTACGTAAGACCCAGCCTCCACACCGGCGAGGAGCTGGCGGTCAAAGGGGGACGGCACCCGGTCATCGAACGCCTGGCCGAGCAACTGCCCACCGGCCGGTTCATTCCCAACGACCTCTATCTGAATCAGGGCACCGATCAGATCCTCATTATCACCGGGCCCAACATGGGGGGCAAGTCCACCTATCTCCGCCAGGCGGCGCTCTTCTCGGTCATGGCCCAGATGGGCTCCTTCGTTCCGGCCCAGGAGGCAAAGCTACCCGTCGTGGACCGGATCTTCACCCGCATCGGGGCCTCCGACAACCTGGCGCGCGGCAGATCCACCTTCATGGTGGAGATGACCGAAACGGCTGTCATCCTGAACTCGGCCACGCCCAGGAGCCTGGTCATTCTGGATGAGGTCGGCCGAGGCACCGCCACCTTCGACGGACTCTCGATCGCCTGGTCGGTGGTCGAGCACCTCCACTCCCGCAACCAGGCCAAGACCCTCTTCGCCACCCACTACCACGAGCTGACTGAACTGGCCCAGTTGCTGCCCGGAGTGAAGAACTACCAGGTGACGGTCAAGGAATCGGGCAACGAAATCGTATTCCTGAGGCGGGTCGAGCCGGGAAGCGCCGACAAGAGCTACGGCATCGAGGTAGCCCGGCTGGCTGGCCTGCCACGCCCGGTGATCCTGAGGGCCCGGGAGATCCTGCGAGGGCATGAACAGGGAGAGCACCAGATCAGCGACCATCTGACCCGGAACTACCAGCGCAGAAAGAACAACTCCGGAAAGCAGCTCAACCTGTTCGTGGTCACCGAACACGAGGCGCTGGAGCAGCTGCGACGGATGGACCCCGACCGGATGACTCCCTTGCAGGCGCTCCAGGCCATCCACCGACTCAAGGAAAGCGTGTCCAGTGATTAGCCGGCCCCCCTTCCCCGACGACGGGACGGATCATACAGAGCGAAACAGGGGCGTTCCAGACAAGTGACGCCTCCGCCCTGCCGTGCGGATCATTGGAGGGTGAAACAACGAATCTTCATAGCCTGTCGGGGAAAAGGGTCCTGTTCCGTTAGCACGGTTTTCCACCTAATTGAACATCGATGCACAGGATGCACAGGATTAACGGGACAAGAGCTTCCAGCACGAGAGGCCAGCTCAGGCGATGATCCGGTGCGGTTTTGCGGATTCCCGGCATGAAGAGCTAGCCGTTTCCTGAAAAAAATCCTGTATATCCTGTGCATCGATGTGAATAAAAAATTTGCCCATGCTCGACTTTGAACCGGTTTCCAGCCACTAGGCGCCAGCGTTTGTTTCAGGTAAGGGATCAGTGGATAGTGGTCAGTGATTTGATTGACACGTAAAGCCTTGTCTGAGCCACTCCTGTGTCACAGCTTATGATCCGCCTGGCACGTTGGGGACTCGGCTAGCCACTAACCACTGACCACTAATCACTGGCCACTCAACCAAGCGGCAACTCCATGAAAATCTCCAGGCTGGTGGTCGGTCTCATGTCGGGAACCTCGCTGGACGGAGTGGATGCCGCCCTGGTGCGAATTGTCCGGTCGGAGCAGGACTGCTCGGTTCAACTCAAGCATTTCATTACCAATCCCTATCCGGAAGAGGTCCGACAGTCGCTTTTGAGGGTCGCTTCCGGCCAGCTTGTTGCGGCCGGCTTCATCAGCCACCTGGGAATCCTGTTGGGACGTCTCTACTCGGAAGCAGTCAAGGACGTCTGCCAGGCCGCCGGGGCCCCCCTCGACCGGCTGGATCTGATCGGGTCCCACGGCCAGACGGTATTCCACCAATCCGACCCCGGCGACTTCTGCGGCCGGCCAGTGGCCTCCACCCTGCAGATCGGAGAGGCCGCCGTGCTGGTGGAGGAGACGGGCGTGACCACCGTTTCGGACTTTCGTCCCGCCGACATGGCGGCCGGAGGGACCGGGGCCCCCCTTATTCCGCTGGTGGATTTTCTGCTGTTCCGGGATCTCCAAAGAGGACGGGTGCTGCTGAACCTGGGCGGAATCGCCAACCTCACTCTGCTGCCCCCGGCATGCGGCATCGACCAGATCCGGGCCTTCGACAGCGGACCCGGCAACATGGTGATCGACGCTCTGGTCCGGCGCCTGGAGGCGGATTCGCCAAGGTTCGATGCCGGGGGGCGCCTGGCCCTGTCGGGAAAGCCCATCCCGGCCCTGCTGGACTCACTGCTGGCCGATCCCTACTTCCGCCGCAGGCCGCCCAAGTCGGCGGGGCGGGAGCAGTTCGGCGGGGCCTTTGTGGAACGGCTGCTGGCGGCGAGGGAGGCGTCCGGCCCCCCGGACCTGGTCTGCACGGCGGCCGAATTGACGGCCCGCACCGTCAGCGACGCCGTGCTGAACCACATCGACCCTGCCCACCACTGGGACCGCGTGCTGGTTTCCGGCGGAGGCGTTTATAACGCTTACCTGATGCAGCGCCTGCAAGAGCTCCTGCCCAAGCTGAAGGTGGCGCCCACCGACTCCCTGGGGATTCCCGCCGACGCCAAGGAGGCCATCGGATTCGCGGTCCTGGCCAATGAGACCCTGGAGCTGGCTGCCGGAAACGTTCCCTCGGCTACCGGCGCCCGCCATGCGGCAATCCTGGGAAAGGTCACTTACGGCCGGAACTACGGCCGGCTGAGAGGAATCTCCTGAAGCGGCGCCAACAGAGCCGAAGCCCGCGGCTCAGGAGGTGAGCCAAGTGTTGTCGATCAGGCGGGTGGTCCCGACGAAGGCGGCCAGGGCCAGCAACGATTTCCCTTCGAGCCGATCCACCGTCTCCAGGTCGACCGGGTCCACCAGGGCGGCATAGTCGACCCGGACCCCAGCCTCGGCAGCCAGGCGACCATGAACGCCGGCAAGCAGGACCGGCGCCCGGCGCTCTCCCCGGGCCACCTCCTGCCTGGCCCATTCCAGGGACCGGAACAGAACCGGAGCGGCCTTTCTCTCTTCAGGACTCAGATACCGATTGCGGGAACTGACAGCCAGCCCGTCTTTTTCCCGGACCGTCGGACAAACCACCACCTCGACGTCCAGATCCAGGTCTCGGACCATTCGTCGAATCAGGATGGACTGCTGGGCATCCTTTTGTCCGAAGAAGGCGGCCTGCGGGCGCACCCGGTGGAAGAGCTTGAGCACCACCGTGGCCACCCCCTGGAAGTGGGTGGGACGGCTGGCGCCGCACAGCTTCCGGCCCAGTCCCTCAACCAGGACCCGGGTTCGGTGGCCTGCCGGATACATCTCGCAGGCCTCGGGAACCAGGACGGTCCCCACGCCCAGGCGCTCCAACTCCTTCAAGTCGCGGTCGAGGGGCCGCGGATAACGCTCGAAGTCTTCTCCCGGCGCAAACTGGGTGGGGTTGACGAAGATGGACACCACCACCCGGTCGGATCGTTTACCGGCCGCTTCAATCAGGCTGAGGTGGCCGGCGTGAAGGGCTCCCATGGTGGGCACCAGGCAGACCTCCGGGCCTTGATCGGGCCAGCTCCGGCGGAGGTCCCTGAAGGCCTCCAGCGATCGAACCACGTCCATGCTCCACCCGCATTTCCCGCCGGGTCCATCCCGGCATGAAAGAGCATGGTATCACTATCCGATTCGGCGGGCATCGATGCCGGGGGCACCGGGCTCTGCTGGACGCCTTCGGGGACCAATGTGGCTACTGCAACATGCTCGACTCGTCGGCGAGAGCCCGAGGACACGCACTCCTGGCAGATTTCAGGGCAAGGGCTGTCCCGCCTTGCCCAGGCCTGTTTGAGATGGAGCACGACGGATGACTGCTGCCGCCGCCTTCGCGGTGTCCCGTCCGAGCTTTTCCCTGGGGCGACCCACCAAGGGCAAAAGGGTAAATGACCCCAAGGCTACTCCTCCCTCAGCAGGCGGAAGCCCAGGAGATGGTTGTGGTCTCCCGGCGGGAACCCGGTGCGAATCGCCGACCGGCAGGCCCCGGCGAAGAGGTTCCAGCCGCCGCCGCGAATCACCCGACTCGGGATTGATCCTGGTGCCACGAGGTCGGTGACTGTCCCGCCCGGATAGGCCCCGGCCCAGTCCCCCGTCCATTCCCACACGTTCCCCAGCATGTCGTGGAGTCCCCACCCGTTGGGCGCCTTCCGCCCAACGGGATGGGTTCGTCGGCCGCTGTTCTCATCGTACCAGGCGATCCCGTTCAACACCGGGTCACTGCCGAACGGTCGGGTGATGTCCCCCGCGTAGGTGTCACCCGTAGTCCCCGCCCGGGCCGAATACTCCCACTCCGCCTCGGTCGGCAACCGGTAGCGCCCCCCGCCCGACCGGGCGTTGAGCTTCCCGATGAAGACCTGCACTTCCTCCCAGGAGACCTGCTCCACCGGACAGTATATGCATCCGGCGAAGCCCGAAGGATTCTTCCCCATCACCGCCCGCCACTGGGCCTGGGTCACCTCGTACTTGCCCAGGTAAAACCCCCTGCCGATCGTCACCCTTGTCACCGGCTTCTCATCTTGGAACGCATAGCGGCTGGTGGAGCCCATCACGAATTCTCCCGGTGGAATTCCCACAAAGTCCATCCCGTCGAAGACCACCGTCTCCCCTACCCGGATTCCGGTCGGCTCGGGGCCTTCTCCTCCGGGTGCAGCGGGTCCAGACTTTCCCCGAGCCTGGTGGCCTTCGGCTTGGTCGATCAGGTCGATGGCGTCGTCGTACTGCTCGGCAGGACAATTTTCCTCTGGCGCATTGGTGGTAGCGGCATTGAGGCAGACGATGTGGGCCGTTCCGCGGAACCAAATGCCCTGCTTGTCGTAGAGGATTTCAGCGGAAGCGGCGGGAACCATAACGGCCAGGGAACAGAGATGCCATAGCGTCAGGCTCGCGAGCGATTTCATGGGAAGCCTCTGGAGCCGAACAGCTTAGCACGAAGCGCTCTGCCCGTGAGAAGGTCTTGCTATTGAAGCGGAGTGCGCCGGGACGGCGACCACCCGGGAGCGCGGGCGTCCCGCCCGCATCGTTACGCCTTTGGCCGCCGCCGAGCTTCAGCGCAATGCCGCTGGCAGCCACCCCTTCGGAGGGAACCGCATCGGTCATGCAGCGGGAGGGGCATGGCGCCGTTCCGCGCTGATCCACGTCGGGGAGATATCCGGCGCTTTGCCGGGCATCGTGCGGTCGGGACGCCCGCGCTCCCGGGTGGCCTTCATTCCATGACATCGTCACGCCAAGGCGACAAAATTGCAGGAGCGATTGGGCGCCGCTTGTACGGGCCAGGGCACGGCCTCGCTAGCGTTTCAGCGCCTCTTCCAAGCGGGGGAACTCGGCCGGGTAGTAGGTCTCCTTGCGGGAGGGGAAGTCCCCTGAGAGGGAGTCACTGATGTATTGGCGGGTGGCTTGGGAGAGGATTTCCCTGAGATCGACATACTGCCTGACAAACTTGGGCTTGCGAGAGAAAGACAGGCCGAAGAGGTCGTCGCAGACCAGGATCTGCCCGTCGCAGTGCGGTCCGGCTCCGATACCGATGGTCGGAATTCGCAGTTCCTGGGTGACCTGAAAGGCCAGCGCTTCGGGCACGCCTTCCAGGACCACGGCGAAGGCGCCCGCTTCCTGCAGGGCCAGGGCATCCGCCATCACCGCTTCCGCCGACTCCGGGCTCTTGCCCTGCACCCGGTATCCCCCCATCACATGCAGGGACTGGGGGGTCAGCCCCACGTGTCCCATGACGGGAATTTCAGCCCGAACCAGCCTCCTGACCAGGCGGCTTCGCCTGGCGCCGCCTTCGATCTTCACGGCCTCGGCGCCCGCCTTGACGAACTTCAAGGCGGTCTTGAGGGCTTCCTTGCTGCTCAAGTGATAGGAACCGTAGGGCAGATCGGCCACCAGCAGGGCTCGCTGCAGCCCCCGGCGAACGGCTTTGAGGTGCGCCAGGACATCCTTGACCCTCAGGGGCAGGGTCGAATCGTGACCCAGGCGGGTGGTGGCCAGAGAATCGCCCACCAGCACCAGGTCGATGCCCGCCTGGTCCAGGATACGGGCAAAGGGGTAGTCGTAAGCGGTCAGACAGACAATCTTGCCGCCCTTGTGCTTGCGATTGAGGAGGTTGGGTACGGTGACCTTGTCGGTCCGAGGGGGAGGGGTAGCGCTCATTCGATACGCTCCTTGTCATCGGGATTGAATGCTTGGTTTGGGCCTGAAGGCCCGGTGGGCGTCCCGGTCAGGTCACTGATCCAGGCGCCGACGATAGCCTAACAAATTCACGCCAATCGGACAACTTGGGCCGGATCCCGGCAGCGCTCCAGCAAGGCGGCCAGCGACAGGCCGAGGCGCGGGTGCTCGCACTCAGGGGCGACTTCGGCCGCCGGCGTCAGGGCGAACCTCCTGAGGTGGAATCGGGGGTGAGGGATGGTCAGCTTGCAGTCGCTGAGAACCCGGTCTGCATAGAGCAGGATGTCGACATCGATGGCTCGGGGACCCTTGGGCGGCAGGCGCTGCCTTCCCAGCGCCTCCTCCACCTCCAGGCAGCAGGCTAGCAGGCGGTAGGGCGATAGCCGCGTGCGGACGAGCAGGGCCTGGTTGAGAAACCAGGGCTGGTCGGGATAGTCCACCGGCTCGGTGAGATAGAGGGAGGAGGTCCGGACGATTTCCAGTCGGGATGAAGCGAGGTCGCCAATGGCTTGCTGCAACCGGGAACGTCTGTCGCCGACATTGGAACCGAGACCCAGGATGGCCAGCACCGTGTGGTCAATCGTACAAGTTAAGGTCATTCCTCACGTCGGCGGAGGAGTATGTTTTCTCTGTGCCTCTACGAAGGCGTTCCAGCGCCTCTGAGGCAAGGTAGTAGTCCTCCATATCCTCAAGGCCGCGCTCAATCATCTCACGCAGGTAGAAGGCCTTGGTGCGCCCGGTCTGCGAGGCCAGAAAATCAAGCCGTTGTTCTGTTTCAGGAGCAAGCCGAATCGAAGTCGCCATGTCGCTGGTTCTCCAAAGTCCTATGAATCGGTGGAAACCTCTACCCCCTCTTCCCAACCCTTGGCGGACTCCTCTTGAGGCTTCTCCAACCCCTTGCTGGCCCTTCGTCGTCCTTCGTGCCCCTTCGTGGATAACTCTCTTTGCCTATTATGCTTCCGGCAAATCACTCGCTTCCCTCACAGCAGGCTGAGCTGGCCGGGGGCGGGAGTCAGACCGAAGTGTTCGTAGGCCAGCTTGGTGGCCATCCGGCCTCGGGGAGTGCGTTGCAGCAGGCCTCTCTGAATCAGATAGGGTTCGTAAATGTCCTCGATGGCGTCCACTTCCTCGCTGATGGCAGCCGCCAGGGTGGCCACCCCCACGGGTCCGCCGGAGAATTTCTCGATGATGGTCTTGATCAGTTTCTTGTCGTTCTCGTCAAAGCCGGTGTCGTCGATGGCCAGCAGGGCCAGGCTTTGGCGGGCCACTTCCCGGTTAATGACCCCGTCGGCCTTCACCTGGGCGTAGTCGCGAACCCTTCGCAGCAGGCGGTTGGCCACGCGCGGCGTGCCGCGCGAGCGGGCGGCGATCTCCTTGGTTCCCGCCGCGTCGATCCGGATGCCCAGGATTTCGGCCGAGCGTCTCACGATCACCCCCAGCTCTTCCTCGGTGTAGTAGTCCAGCCGGTGCACGATGCCGAAGCGGGACCTCAGCGGAGAGGAGATCAACCCCGCTCGGGTGGTGGCGCCCACCAGGGTAAACGGGGGCAGATTGAGCGCCACGCTTCTGGCGCTGGGCCCCTGGCCGATGATCAGGTCCAGCTTGAAGTCCTCCAGGGCCGGATAGAGAATCTCCTCGATGTGAGGCAAGAGGCGGTGAATCTCGTCGATGAACAGCACGTCGTTGGGCTGCAGGTTGGTGAGAATGGCCGTCAGATCTCCCTTGATCTGAATGATGGGACCGGTGGTGGTCTTCAGACTCACCCCCAGCTCGTTGGCGATGACGCCGGCCAGGGTGGTCTTCCCCAGGCCGGGCGGACCGTAGAGCAGCACGTGGTCCAGGGCTTCGCCCCGGGAACGGGCGGCCGCTACCGAGATCTCCAGGTTCTGCTTCACTTGGTTCTGGCCGATATACTCCTGCAGAACCCTGGGGCGCAAGCTGAGCTCGAAGCTCTGCTCCTCCTCGAAGGGAGCCCCGGAAATAATTCGATCCTGGTCCATAGAGAAATTGGGGAGGATGAGAACGGAAGACTCGCCGCAACGGTAGCACAAAGATCGGAAGCGATTCAACCGGGGCCGGCGGCGTGGCGAGTGGATAGTCCGCCTAGCCCGCATTTCTCACCAGGGGGCATGATCATGGCGCAGGAATTTCCCCTTCAGCGCGTGCTCGCGACCGAAGAGCGTAGCGGTTTCTACGGTCGAGGGAGCCTGTGCGCGCTGAAGGGAAAAGGACAAGCCAGGGCATGCCCAGCGCCGTCTGTGATGCGCAAGCCCTTGACATTGAGCCAATCAAGGTGCTGAAGATAATCTACTTCTTGTAATGCCTCCAGCGGCCTGGTGAGAAATGCGGGCTAGCCTCGTTTCGGCCGGGAGAGGACCTGCAAGGCCGCCTTGATCAGCAGCTCCATGCTCCCGTCTGCCGGAGCCTCCCGGGCAGACTCCTGAAAAGCCCTCACGGCCGAGGCTTTGGGGTAACCCAGGTTCACCAGGGCCGAGACCACGTCTTCCTGCAGGGAAGAAGGGCCCGGCGCCTGCGGGCGTGGCTCATCCGGCACCGTCCGGGCCAGCTTGTCCCTGAGCTCCACCACCAGGCGCTCGGCTGTCTTCTTCCCCACCCCCGGAATCAGGCAAAGCCGGGTCGAATTGCTCTGGCGGATGGCCGGGATCAACTCCTCCACGCTCATCCCCGAAAGGATGGTCAGAGCCAGCCTGGGACCGACACCGGAAACGGAGGTCAGGTGCTCAAAGGCCGACTTCTCCTCCAGGCTCCTGAAGCCGAATAGCTGGAGGGTATCCTCGCGAACGTGGGTGTGGATGCGAAGCTGAACCGAGGACCCGACCTCGCCCACCTCGTAAAAGGTGGAGAGGGGGACGTGAACCTCATAGCCGACACCGTTGACGTCGATTACGACCTGTTGGGGTTCCTTGGAGAGGAGCGTGCCCGAGAGGTGAGCAATCATGGGCAAGGGTCCGGGGACCCGGGGCTATTCCGACAGATGCACCTGATCGATGACACCGACCACGGCCATGTCGATCGGAGAGTAGGGCTTCCCCACCGATGTCATGGCCGACCAGCCCTCCTGGGCGACCAGAACGTCGTCACCCACCCCGGCATCCACCGAATCCACCGCCAGGAAAGGTGACCCACGCTCGCTGCCGTCCAGATTGAGCATCTGGACGTAAAGAATCTTCTGTCCCTCGTGGGAGGCGTGCTTGCGAGTGGCGACGACTTCGCCGATGATTCTGCCGATCAGCATGGTGGCTGAAGCCCCGCTTGAGGAATCAATCGATGGTTACCGAGTCGACGATGCCGACGATGGCGCATTCCGTCGGCACGGTATGATGAGGATGCCAGGCCAGGGAGGCTTCCCGGCCACGGCACCAGTAGATGGTCTCTCCAGCCCCGGCGCCCACCGCGTCCACTCCGACCAGGGCTCTTCCGCGGTCGCGCCCCTGCTTGTCCAGGGGTTGAATCAGGAGCAGCGTCTTGCCCTCGAGCGCGTCGTCCTTGCGTGTGGCCACCACTGGTCCGACCACCCGACCCAGTCGCATTGCGGGGCCTCCCTAAGCAGTCACTTCTACGGAGTCGACAATGCCGACGATGGCCGTGTCGACCGGACAATCCCTGCACCCCCCGGCCATGCGGGCGGAACTCCCGGAGACCAACAGCACTCTTTCCTTGAAGCCGGCGCTTACGGTATCCACGGCCACCAGGTAACCGGACAGATCCTTGCCGGAGGGATCGATGGTCCGGACGACAAGCAGCTTCTTGCCCTCCAGACGCGGGTCCTTGCGAGTGGCGACAACTGTTCCGACAACCCGACCTAAAAGCATGGGGCACCCTCAGGGACTGGACCGCTGGTCCCGGCCCTCCTCAACCGAATCGGGCTACGCCCCCGCTTTGCCGATGGGGAGAACTTCTTCCAGGTTGGAATGGGGCCTGGGGATCACGTGAACGCTGACCAGTTCTCCGACCCGCCGAGCAGCGGCGGCCCCGGCGTCGGTGGCGGCCTTGACGGCGGCCACGTCCCCGCGCACGATGGAAGTCACGTACCCGGACCCGATCTTCTCCCATCCCACCAGGGTCACCTTGGCTGCCTTGACCATGGCGTCCGACGCCTCGATCATGGCCACCAGCCCGCGTGTCTCGATCATTCCTAGAGCTTCACCCATCTTCCCGTCCTTTCCATGATGATCTGTCGACAAGCCAGTTGCTGCGAACGACCCAGTCCGAGTCCGTCGAGCTCACCGGGAACCTTCCCCCGGCTGCTCCGTGGAATCAAACCCAAACCCGCATTTCTCACCGGGGGCTGCAGGCTTCACAGCTTCGCAGCCTGGCCAGTGCGGGTTACCTCTCTTTTTGCAGAGACACCAACGCCGATTGGATGATATCGACCAGTTGACTTCGGGTCAACGTTATCCTTGGCTCGGACTCTTCCTCTCCCAGGGTGGGACACCCCTCCCCTACCGGCGAGGGGCCCTTGATCCCGTACTTTTCCCTGGCAACCAGAAGCTTGTCCACATCTTCGCCGCTGAGCAGCGTTTCCCGACCCAGAACCTTGGTGGCGAGACTGATGCGGGCGAAGTGCTCCACCGTTTCCATCTTGGCGTGAGCCAGGAACAGGTCGCTCCCGTAGGTGACCACGCCATGATTGGCCAGCAGCAAGGCATCGTGCCTGGGGACGTAGTCCCGAATGGCATCCGTCAGCTCGGAAGTCCCGGTGGTCCCGTAACGGGTGAGCGGAATGCATCCCAGGACCAGCACCACCTCGGCCAGGATGGCCTTGGTCAGGGGGACGCCGGCGGCAGCGTAACCCGTGGCGCAGGGGGGATGGGCGTGCACCACCGCCTGAACGTCGGAACGGAGCTGATAGATCAGCAGGTGCATGGCGATTTCCGAGGAGACCTTGCGCTTGCCCTCCACGGCCCGCCCTTCGGGATCGACGATGACCAGATCCTCCTCGGCCATGAAGCCCTTGCTCATGGCGGTGGGGGTGGCCAGCACGTTGCCGTTTCCCATTCGTACGCTGATGTTGCCGTCAAAGGCCGCCACGTAGCCCAGCCGGTAGATGCGCCTACCGATCTCGACAATATCCTTGCGGTGTTGCTCCAGAGACTCTGTCATCTCAGCTAGCGTCTTCTGCCGGGTGCGCCCGGTCAGGGTGGAGTAGGGCCGTCGAGACCCGAGTCGGAAAGGAAATAGGACAGGCTTTCGAAGGAGATGGCCAGATCCATGGTCTTGAGCTGCACTCCCGGTCGAGTGTTGGGACGCACCGGCGCAAAATTGAGAATGGCGCTGATTCCGGCCTCGGTCAATCGGTCGACCACCTCCTGGGCGTTTTCCGCCGGTACCGCTACCACGCCGATGACGATCCGCTCGCGGGCGACCACCTCATCGAGCTCGTCGATGTGGTGGACGACGACACCACTGCGGGACGTGATTCCCAGGCGCGATGCCTCCTTGTCGAAGAGTGCCGCTACCTGAAAACATTCGTGCTCGAACCCCCGATAGTTGGCCAACGCCATCCCCAGATTGCCGGCGCCCACAATGCCGATCCTGTGCTGCCTGTCCAGCCCAAGGATCTCGTTGAGATGGGCTCGCAGCTCAGTCACGTTGTAGCCGACGCCCCGCACCCCGAATTCGCCAAAATAGGTCAAGTCCTTGCGGATCTGCGCCGAGTTCAGTTGAAACTGTTCGGCCAGGGCCTGGGAAGAAGTGGTGGTCACCCCGGATGCGGCCAGCAGGTTCAGGCATCTGAGATAGATGGAGAGGCGATTGATGGTGAATTCGGAGATTTTTTCTGTCTTCATGCGCCGGGTTGGCTATAGTACTCTCAAGCCGGGGCGGGCACCCTGTTGGGTCGGCCGAAAGTGCCGTTCAGTATACCATAGGGACGGTCGGTGGCCCTTCTCGGCCGACTGCGACCGGACCGAAAGCGGAGCCGGGAGTTTCCCAAGGCCGGGACTCGGAGGTCGGCCGGCCGACGCCCGCCGAACGGATGCAGCGGCATGAAAGACCATTTCGTCAGCGACCTTGAACCCAACCAGAACGTCACCACCACCTTTCTGGTGAAGGACAAGGAGGTCCGTACCGCCAAGAACGGCAACTCATACCTCTCTTTGACCTTGGGCGACAAGAGCGGGAGTCTGGACGCCAAGATGTGGGACAACGTGGCTGAGGTGGAGCCCACCTTCGGCAGGGACGACTTCGTCAAGGTGAGGGGCCAGGTCCGGCTCTTTAACAACAAGCAGCAGCTCACCATTCATCGGCTCCGGCGCTGCCAGGAATCGGAGGTCGACCTGGGGGACTATCTTCCCAAGACGACAAGGGACGTGGAGCAGATGTTCGGGGACCTGCTGGCTCAGGTGAGCCGGATCGGGAATCCCCACCTTAAAATGCTTCTCGAAAATCTCTTGAGCGACTCTGAGTTCGCGCTCAAGTTCAAACAGGCACCCGCCGCCAAGTCCCTCCATCACGCCTGGTTGGGCGGCTTGCTCGAACACACCCTGTCGCTCTGCCGTCTCTGCCAGGGGATGGCCGAACACTATCCGGACCTCGACCTGGACCTTCTCCTGACCGGAGCCGTCCTTCACGATATCGGCAAGACGGAAGAGTTGAGCTACAGCCGCAGTTTCGCCTACACCACCGAGGGCCAACTGCTCGGCCACATGATCCTGGAACTGGAACTCATCAATCGCAAGATGGTTGAAATCGAGGGCTTTCCTCCCAAGCTGAAGACGCTGGTCCAACATCTGATCATCTCCCATCACGGCGAATACGAGTTCGGAAGCCCCAAGCTTCCCATGTTCCCCGAGTCGCTGGTGCTCCACTACCTCGATAACCTGGACAGCAAGCTGACCTCCATGCTGAATCTGATTGCCGGCGATACCAACACCGACCCGGAGTGGACCGCCTATAATCGAATGTTCGAACGCCCGCTCTTCAAGGGCTCGAAAACAAAATGAACCGCCCGAACAAGATGACTCAAGCCACCGCCGGAACCGGGCGCCTTTCGGCCGATGAAAGCTCACCGGCATCGGGAAGGCTCACCGCAGCCGAGCTGAAATGCATGAAGGCTCTCTGGTTCGAGGGAGCCAAGACCGTGCGCGATGTCCATCGAGTCCTCCAGCCTGACCATCCCCTGGCCTACACCACCGTCCTGACGGTCATGGACCGATTGACCCGGAAGGGCTTCCTGACTCGAACCCGGCGGGGCAAAGCCCACTACTTTCTCCCCCGATGCTCCTTCGAGGAGTCGCGCAGCCGCGCGGTTGCGGAGTTGATCCGGACCTGGTTCGACGGGGCGGACGACCAGCTGGCGACTTTTCTCGCCGGTGCGCCCCCGCAACCCGTGCCCGTCCTTTCCCAACCGAAGGAAGAGGTTGAGCCAAGACCTCAATTGAACGAACACCTGCTTTGATACCGCCGTTGGCGGGCTTGCTTCGCCCTACAGGAGTGCGGAGCGGTACCAACCTGCCGAGTGTCCTGTCTGAGAAATAGGATGACCCTCTCCGATGGAGGTTCCAGAGGAAAACGGTCGGTCTAGAAACCCTATGCGTTTCAGCGAATCAGGCGCCATTCTGCTCCCCCTCGCCGGAACCTCCATCGGCCCTCCGGGTTCGGGCGCAACGGCGCCATCTTCGTCGTCGCTCCTCCCCGCAATGAATGAGCATTGGCTCATCGTCGCTCCTGGAATTCGGCACCGTTGCGCTCCGAAATAGGGCAACCCGATTTCTCAGACAGGACACTGGGATGCAACGTTCCGATTTCGAATACCCGCTGCCCAGCGACCGGATTGCTCTCTACCCCTCCGAAAAGCGCGACCAGTCCCGCCTGCTGCGGCTGGTTCGAGCTACCGGTCGGATCTCCCACCACCGATTCTCCGAACTGCCTGAGCTGCTGACCCCCCGGGATCTGCTGGTCTTGAACAACACCAAGGTTTTCCCGGCCCGTCTGATTGGAAACCGGGCTGGACTGACCAGCGACAGGCCACCCCCGGGAGGCGTACTGAAAGCCCCCATCGAAGTGCTCCTGGTGAAGCCCTTGGGACCGCACACCTGGGAAGCGCTGGTGAAGCCGGGTCGCAGGATACGGGTTGGCGAGCACCTGCTCTTCGGCGGCGGCCAACTGAAGGCGGTGGTTGCGGGGCGGGGCGAACGGGGATTGCGGGTGCTTCGCTTTGAATACGAGGGTGACTTCGATGACATCCTGGACCGGCTGGGCCACGTTCCCCTGCCCCCCTATATTCGCCGGCCCGACGAGATCCACGACCGCGACCGCTACCAGACGGTGTACGCCCGCAAGCGAGGAGCCGTGGCCGCCCCCACGGCCGGGCTGCACTTTACCCCCCGGGTCTTCGCAGATCTGAGCCGCAAGGGAGTCTCCCGCTGCGAGGTGACGCTGCACGTGGGTCTGGGAACCTTCCGACCGGTGGTCAGCGAGTGCATCGAGGACCACCGCATGGAAACCGAGCCCTTTGAAATGACTTCCGAGGTCGCCCGAGCCATCTCGACAGCCGGCACCGCCGGGCAGCGCATCGTAGCCGTGGGCACCACCGTGACCCGTGTTCTGGAATCGGCCTTCCGCGGGCCGGTACCCCGGCTTCGCGGGGAAACCGACCTGTTCATCTATCCCGGCTTTCGATTTCACCGGGTGGGAGCCTTGCTGACCAACTTCCACCTGCCGGGCTCCACCCTGCTCATGCTGGTGTGCGCCTTGGCCGGACGCGACCTGGTTTTCGAGGCCTACCGGGAAGCTCTGAAGATGGATTACCGCTTTTACAGCTACGGAGACTGCATGCTGATCGAGTAAAGGAAAGGGGACAGGAAGACGCGCTTCAGAGGATGACGTAGTTGGGACCGCCGCCGCCCTCGGGAGGCACCCACGTGATTACCTGGTAGGGATCCATGATGTCGCAGGTCTTGCAGTGGACGCAGTTGGAGGGATTGATCTGGAGCCGGCGTCCTTTGCCGTCCTCGCGGGGAACGACCTCGTAGACGTTGGCCGGACAGAAACGCTGGCAGGGGCTTCCGAACTCCTGCGGACACCGCTCCTGACAGATCCCGGGGTCGCTGATTCGCAGGTGGGAGGGTTGGTCTTCCTCGTGCCTTGTGCCGGAATAATAGACGTTGGTGAGCTTGTCGAAGGTGGTCTTGCCGTCTGCCTGCAGTGGACCCGGAGGAACCGCGCCGGCGCCGTGGTAGGCGGCGACGGGCCGCATTCGCCGGTGGCCGGGCCGACTCGGGAGCGGATCCTTCCAGCCCCGTCCTCCCGTCGCCATCTGCAGCCCCGCCTGGAGCAGTCCCCAAACCAGGCCGCGCTCAAACCCCTGGTGGAAGTTGCGCACCCGGTAGAGTTCCCGCCCCGCCCAACTCTTGCCCAACAACTGGGGGTACCGGCTCAGTGTCCGTTCCGAATAGTCATCCCGACGCAGGGCCTCGAGAATCGTCTCGGCAGCCAGCATGCCCGACTTCATGGCCAGGTGGATACCCTTGAGCCGCATGGAGTTCACCAGGCCCGCCGAGTCGCCGATGATCAGCCCACCGTCGAAACAGCTCCGCGGCATGGCGTAATGGCCACCCTCCGGCAGGGCCTTGGCTCCGTAGGCGGCCAGCCGGGCTCCCGCCAGCCGGGAGGCGATCAGAGGATGGGCCTTGAAGCGCTGGAACTGCCGATGCGGATCCAGGAACGGGTCCCTGTAGTCCAGTCCCACCACCAGACCCAGCGAGATGGTGCGGCCCATGTGGTAGAGGAAGCCTCCCCCGAATTCCTCCTGCCTGAGGGGGTAGCCCAGGGTGTGGATCACCTGCCCCTTGTCCGGGGATTCTTCGGGGAGCTCCCAGACCTCCTTCACGCCGACGCCGTAGACCTGAGGAGCCTTGCCCCGATCCAGCCCGAGGCGCTTCACCGCTTGCCCGGCCAGCGAACCGTGGACCCCTTCACCCAGCACCACCACCTTGGCCAGGATGTCGACACCGGGCTCCCAGGAGGACTTGGGCCGGTTTTCCCGGTCGATGCCCTTGTCGCCGGTGCGCACGCCGATCAAGCGCTCGCCCTCGAACAGCAGCTCCGTCCCGGCGAAACCGGCGAAGAGATCGACCCCTCGGGCTTCCACCAGCTCCCCCAGCCACCTGACAAACCGGCTGAGCGAAATCAGGCTGTTGCCGTGGTTGTTGAGCGGAGGAGGCACCCAGGGTAGCCGGAACCGGTTCCCCGCGGTGAGGTAGTAGAGGGAATCCCCGCTGACCGCCGGACCCAGGGGAGCATTCAGCTCCCGGTAGTCGGGGATCAGCTCGGCCAGCGCGATGGGGTCCAAGATGGCCCCAGACAGGCTGTGAGCTCCAACTTCGCGGCCCTTCTCGATGAGGGCGATGCTGACCGACTCCAGCCGTTCGCCGGGAGAGGACATTCGGTTGTGGGCCCGGATCAGATCGGTGAGGTGGAGGGCTCCAGTCAGACAGGCGGGACCGGCCCCTACGAAGAGAACGTCGACCTCCAACCGCTCGCGGGACTCACTCACGGCACATCCCTTCGCCCGTCGTGGGATGGACGCCCTCGAGCCAGGGCCATGGGGGCCGCTCCACCACCACGTCACCCATAACCCTGGCCTGGCAGGCCAGACGGTAGCTGCCCAACAGACCCGATTCGGCCAGCATCTCCCGTTCCGCCAGCCGGAGAGGGGAAAGTCCGGCCGAGCCTTCTTTGACCAGCACCCGGCAGGTGGTGCAGGAGGCCCGGCCGCCGCAGGACTGGGGCAGCTCGACACCCGCCGTCAGACTGGCCTCAAGCAGACTGGTGCCACTGGCCACCTGACTGATTCGCGCTTCCGGCAGGATCTTGAGGGTGGGCATGTAGATGAGCGGGGATTTCCTTTTGGACGACCGCTGGCGTGACTATAGCACATGGCCCGAGCACTGTTCCCGGGCATCCCTGGAAAGGATGACGCCACGTCTGGAGCAGCCGGGCGCGAGGGCGGCTGTCACCTGACTGGCCACCCTTGATAATCAAGCCCCCCGAGACTACACTGTTTCCCTTTTGTGGAGAGCATTTCCGGCCTGCCACCCTGTTTTTTTCGAAATTTGAGCCGGGACCGTTTCAATGAGTCAACTCGGAATCTCGACTGATCCGCCCGCCGGGGATGGAATGGTTTGTCAATGATTCGTGGGGAATGGCGTAAACAGGTCGTGGTTGCTTCAAAGCCCTTCCGGGACTCATGGACGGAAGTCCTGGGGCCCGCATCTTTGGGACGAGTCTTCGGACTCACATTCCTGGCCGTGTATTTCTACGTTTTCATGGAATGGCTATTCTTTGTCACCAAGCCTTCTTTCATGTCTTCGCTGCCCTTGTCCGAGTCCCTGCTCATTCTCGCGGTTTCTTCCGGCCCAGTGCTGGTGGCGACGGTCGCACCCCTGGTGTTGTACTGGATGGTCGGGGCCTTGCTTGGATACGGCTCCGCGTTGGCCGGCTTCCAGGTTCCCGGCCCCGTCCGCGCTCTATGGGTCCCCGTGAGCCTCCTGCTTCCGTGCTGGGTGCTGGCTCTGGCTGCCTTTCTGATGGTCGACAACTTCACCTTGACGGTGCTGGGCTGGGGTATCAGGCATGTCGAGGCCAAGGGGTTGCTCGGGTATCAGGCTCTGCTCGTGTTGATTGCAGTGGCGGTCTACACCCTGACTTGGCAGGCAATACGGACCATTTCACGTCACGGGCTCGGTCGCTCGCTCGGCGTCGCATGCGCCGCAATGGCTTCGATCACGCTGGTTGGGACCCTCTACCTGGGGACTCACAAAGTATCAGCGTCCACGCCGGTCGGCCCACACGTGAAGAACGGAGTGCTGCCCAACATACTCCTGATCGTCGGAGACGGTGTTGAGGCCGAGCATATGTCGCTGTATGGTTACGACAGGGACACGACCCCTTACCTCAGGCAACTGGCCGACAGATCGCTGCTTTGCGAGAACAACTTCCCCAATGCGGGACCCTCGGCCGCTTCCGTAGCTTCCATTTTGACGGGGAAGCTCCCCACCGAGACGCGCCTCATTTATCCACCCGATATCCTGAGGGGAAAGGACGCCTACCAGCACCTGCCGGCAATCCTGAAAACCCTTGGATACCGCAGCGCAAACATCGGCCTTCGCTACTATGCCGATGCCTATGATCTCAACATGCGTCATTCCTTCGACTGGGCCAATGATCGAGAACTGAAGGGATTCCTGCTGCCGGAGTGGTTCACTGATGCCATTGGACAGGGGGCCGCCTATTTCCTGACCCAGATTCGTGACCGGATCGAGAGCCGGCTCCTGCACGTCTTCGATGTTGAGCGGATGAGTGACGCGTTCGATCAGCTTGTTCACGTCCCCTACCAGTCACGAGGCGATACGGAGCGAATCGTCCAACTCTGGCGGTGGTTGGCCGAGGGAGAGGGGCCCTTCTTCGTCTACCTCCACATGCTGGGAACCCATGGGCCGAAATTCAGACCTGTCCGGCGCGTTTACTCCGAGGGCAAGACACAGGATGAACCTTGGATGACGGATTTCTATGACGATGCCATTTTGCAGTTTGATACCCACGTGAAGAAAATTCTCGACGGCTTGGCTGACCGGAACCTGTTACAGGACACCATCGTGGTGATCACGTCAGATCACGGCATCAAGCATGCGAACAGGAAACGGATTCCCTTGATGTTTCTGTTTCCAACCGATGACCGAAGACGTCGAGTGTCTTCCAATTCTCAAAACCTCGATATTGCTCCTACCCTGCTCGACTACCTGGGGATGGATCGTCCCGGATGGATGACGGGGCAATCCTTGATCGGGAAGGACCCGAATCACGAGCGCACCAATTTCGCAGCAGACCGGATACATGGCACCGGGGTGATAGCCCGCAGGCAGATAACCCCTTCCCACATTGTTCCTCCATTCTTTTCGCTCGGCAGTGTGTCGCTGGTTCAATGTGACACGGCTTTCGAGTTCCGGTTGCGCAGGAACGTGTTAAACGTGTGGAAGGTCAAGGGTCACACAAGACCATGTGCGGATGGTCCGTCACCGGCAGAGGCCATGCAGCAGATTGTCGGTCACCTGGACCGCTACGACTACGATACTTCTTTGTTGGACCTCTCTCGGGTGAGAGTATTCTTCCGCAAGGAGTAACTTCAGTCAGTCTTTTCAAGTTGTGTTCCGGAGCCACCCACTGATTGAAAACCCTTCGACAATAGATTATCCGTAGGACTTTCGCCCGTCCCAGGAACGTGCTCATGATTTCTGATCGAGGACACGCAGCAATTCCCTTGATACTCGTCGTTGGCTGGATCAACTTCAAGATATTCCTCTTCTGTCCTCTCACGATCTACATCACCAATGCAGCAGAGATGAGAGTGGCGTTTGTCACTCTCATCGCGCTTTATTTCATGCCGTTCCTGGCGTCCATGGCCATCCTCGTTGGTCTTGGCCTGGCTCTGCCACGAGGGCCAGGCCAATGCTACATCGCGGTTCTCGCTGCGATTGGCGCTCTTTTGTGGTTGCAAAGCGATGTCCTTCTATGGGGTTACGGCCCGCTGGATGGAACATTCATAGACTGGCCGCGGGAAGCGTGGAAGGGCTATGTGGACACCCCAATATGGGTGGCGGTCCTTGTGGCTGCCGTCTACTGGCGGCGGCGGCTCTTTCCGGTGGTTCAGCTACTCTGCCTGTTTCTGTTCGCGGTCCAGTTGGGATCGCTGTGGTTAATGGAATCCGATCCACGAGCCGAATCGGGTGAAAAGCTCGGGCGCTCGATTACCCACTTGGATCCGCCCGAAAAGCTCTTCCGGTTCTCAGTCACCAAGAATTTGATTCATATCGTCTTGGACGGGTTTCAGTCGGACATCTTCGAAGAGATGGTCAGGGACTCCAAACGTTATCGGGATGCCCTGCAGGGATTCACCTTTTTCAAGGAAGCCACCACCTCGTCGACGGTAACCTACTTGAGCGTTCCTTCATTCATGACCGGGGCGACATACCGAAATCACATTCCCGTGTGGAAATTCAAGCAAGAGGCACTGGATGGTAAAAATGTAGTCAAGGTTCTGGCAGATGCCGGCTATCAGGTCGATATCGCTTCGGCTACGGATTTTTCGCTGAACTTTTATCCAAAAGGGACCTATTTTCATATCCGCCGACCCTTCCGGGGAAAGGAGGAAACGGAAAGATGGCAAGCCGCTTTTATGTTGGACTTGTCTCTGTTTCGAGCCGCCCCCCATTTCATCAAGAGAGTGATTTATAACCAACAGGCCTGGTCGATATCATCGATGATGCTGGAACTGTCGGGCCTGGAGTTTAAACACTTTTCCTCGAATGAGTTTCTCCGACATTTCACCGAAGAGTCATCGCTGGGGAGAGACGGACCTGTCTACAAGTATATTCACCTCATTACACCCCATCCTCCGCTGGTGGTTGCCGATGGAAACCTGCCAAGCAGGATTCCCTTGAAAAAAACCCGGGAGAACTACAAACGGCAGTCCGCCTATACTCTCGACAGGATCGTCACCTTCCTTGACAAACTTCGGGCCCTAGCAATCTACGATGACTCCACGATCATCATTCAGTCGGACCATGGAGGTGGACTTTCGTTTAAGATGCAAGCAGCCGATTCGGGTCGGTGGATTGACAGTATGAAATCCGATCTTCAGGTATGGGGAAGCCTTTTGCCGTTGTTTCTGGCAAAGCCTGCGCAAAGTCGGGAGCCGTTAAAAGTGTCCGAGGCGCAGGTTGAGCTCAATGACTTCTCCGCAACGGTCGCTGCGCTGCTGGGTTTGCCCGAGCACTTTGGCGGCAAGAGCGTTTTTGCAGTAAATACTGGAGAGGAGAGGCAGCGAAGATTCTACCTCCCGGGGTCTAAGCGGAATCGCGCTGCAAAGACCGGATTTTTCGAATACTTGCAGGAATACGTCATTTCGGGCAGCGTTTTTCAGGAATCCTCCTGGCGAAAAGGAAGGCTCTACCCCAAGCCGACCGCGTACTCTAGCCGAGAGTACCATTGGGGTACTGTGCTCAGGTTTGGGAGAACGGGCAACGTTTTTCGATTTCTGCTGGATGGATGGAGCAGACCCAATAAAGGCGGAACCTGGACAGGAGCCAAGGCCGCAAGACTGGGGTTGGAGGTGGATCCTCCCAACAGCGACACTGTACTCCTGAGCGCGACACTGCGCCCCTTCGTTGTGCCGGACAAGGTCCCACGCCAGCGCGTGCTGATCCAAATCAATGACAATCCCGTGGGTGAATGGACGCTGACCGAGAAACGGTTGCGCACCCATTCCCTCGCTGTTCCCGCAACTCATTTCCAGGACGAGGAAATCGTGATCGAATTCAAGTTTCCGTATGCGACCTCCCCCAAGGAAATAGGAATGAATCGTGATGTCCGCACGCTGGGTGGCCGCTTTCGGGATATCACGTTGCACGACGGCCATGAACCCTGAACTGACTGGTGCGGCCCCTCAAGCACCGGTATCCCTCTGTCTTGGCCGGCCTCGGAAATTCCCCTCTTCCAGGAAAGTGAGGGAGTCAATGATCGCCTCGACCCGCGAGGGCTTTCTGTGATTGGAGAGTCATTGACTTGGTGGAGAAGACCCGACCCAGGATGGAAGATCCGATTGAAGTCCCGCCCTCTCGACATTGTATTTGCGTCTGCTCTGTACCTGTCTCTCAGAGCCTTCTCCCGGCAAGTGGGAGTCAAGTCCGGTAAGGGGCGCAATCCTACTGACCAATGTACAGGCTGAAACAAGTATTGCCACCCTCTCTATTGGTTTCCGCCAATCTACTTGTTTTCGGGACTTTTTCCGTCTACCGGGGAAATCTCGACGAGTTTGAAGTAGGCTTTGGGAGCCTTCTCCCCATTTACGGTCTATTCGGCCTTCTGCTTACGACCGCATTCCTTCTGATCGGCTTCCTGATACCGAGCCGAGCCCTAAAGGGACTCGCGTGCACAATCTTTTGCCTCGGCCTACTACTCTGGGTTCAAGGAAGTTTTCTGATGGGAACCTACGGAGTCTTCGATGGGAGAGGAATCGATTGGTCGCAGTTTGGCTTGCGCGGTTGGATGGATGCATCGCTATGGGTCCTGGTCCTGGCAGCCGGCCTGCGTTTTTCACACCACCTGATCAGGATCACCTCACAGGCCAGCTGGACGCTGATTGGTCTGCAATCGGTTCTGATGTTGGCCCTAAGCCTCACTTCCGAAGGAGGAATGTGGTGGAAGGAGCACACTCCCCGGCACCGGGTTCCAGCCGAGTTGCTGGACTATTCCTCTTCAAGGAATATCGTTCACATTATTCTGGACAGCTTTCAAACCGACATTTTCCGGGAACTGGTGGTCGAGCAACAACTGGAAGACGACCTGGAGGGCTTTGTTCTGTTCGAAGACAACATGGGGGTTGCTCCCTACACTTCGTTTTCGATACCGGCCATCTTCTCCGGTCAGATTTTTGACGGGAAACAACTCCCGGGAAGCTACTACCGGGAATCGGTGCGCAAAGGTTTTCAGAACCGTCTACACGATGACGGATATAAAGTGAACCTGGTTCCCTTGGAGTCCATGCGGGATGGCAAGTACACGAATTACTACCGCATTCCACGCGTTTACATGGGTTCGCCGGAGGATGTGGTTCAACTCAGCGCCGCCCACCTCATGGATGTGGCGCTGTTTCGGCAACTTCCCCATTGGGCTCGCTATGGAGTCTACAACGACAACAATTGGTTGATCACACCGCTGGTGGCCGGACACAGGAGTGTCTCTTCTTTCCAGAAAAAGGCGTTCTTCAACGATTATGCGGGAAATGTTTTTGTTGGCGATTCCCAACCGGCCTATCACTTCCTCCACCTGATTCCGCCCCATCCTCCTTATGTCACGCGGGATGACGGAAGTTATGCCGGCCGGGTCCTTCCCAACACCAGGGAAAATTATCGGAACGAAGCGCGCGCAATCCTGAAACTCTTTCTGAAGTTGTTGAATCGACTCAAGGAATTGAATCTTTACGATTCATCCCTCATTGTTCTGCAGGGCGATCACGGCAGCCAGATTCCTCCGGTTATCGATGGGGAAACGATCGAAACCTGTGTCCCCCGGCTTGCCGCCCTGCTAACGATGAAGCTCCCGGGAAGCTCGGGGGCCCTGACGGTTTCGAGGGCTCAAACCTCTCTCCTGGACATCGCGGCAACCATCATGAAAGCGAGTGGAGTCGATGGAGGGTTTCCCGGACGACCCATTTTTGAAATCTCCCCCAGGGAGGCACGAAGTCGTCCGTTCGTAACCTACCGCACGTCCACTGGAGAGCCGGAACTCACCAAGTACCTGATTACAGGCAGCGTTTTCGATCCGGCGGCATGCCACGGTGGCGAGCCTGTTGCCGTATTGAGAACGAGACCCCAGTACGAATTCGGTACCGACATCACCTTCGGTCTGTTGGGAAATGCGGACGATTTTCTGGGCTTCGGGTGGAGCTCGCCGATGAGTAACGGCTGCTGGAACAATGGCCACAACTCGAGCTTGAAGATCAAGCTGGCTGTACCTGAAAACGATCTTCTCTTGAAGGCCACTCTCAGACCCTACATCAAACCGGAGGTCCCGGAACAACAAATTCACGTCCTTGCCAATGGCACAGAGATCGATCTCTGGTCTGCCGGTAAACAGCAGGTGCACCAGTTTCGAGCCGTAATTCCAAAGGCACTGATTCATTCTCCAGACGTAGAAATCGCATTCCATCTCCCCAATGCGGTTTCGCCCAGGTCGATTGGCGCCGGAGGAGACAGGAGACAATTGGCCATATTGATGCGTTCCCTCAGCCTGCATCCTTGGCCGGACTATCGGTACGGGACGGAGATCCGATTCGGAAGGAATGGCAACGCTGAAGCCTTTATGGGCAGGGGGTGGAGCAAATCGGCCGAGGACAACTTCCGCTGGACCAGCGGACACCTCGCCAGCCTCCATATTCCAGTGCCCGTTCCTCAAAAGGATCTCACCCTGCAGGCAGTGCTTCGACCCTTCCTGCGAGAAGAACGGGTGCCCAAGCAGACCATCCGTGTTTTGGCCAACAGAAACAAGGTCGGTGAATGGACAGCCACTGAGAGAAAGACTCACACGTTGCAGGCGACCATCCCAAAGGAACTGGTCGACTCCAGGGGAGTCACGATCGAATTCGACTTGCCCGACGCCATCTCCCCCAAATCCATCGACGGTGGAAGGGATGTCAGAAAATTGGCCGCGGCCATGGTGAGAGTCAGCCTGAATGTGAAGGACAGGTAACGAGTCCGAATCGCCTCGTGGACGTGCATGGTTTGCTCGTCCACACCCCGGACCATCAGCTCTTTCACAGTGGTTTTCTCTCCATGCGATACAGCGTCCTCTCGGTTTGTCGGATCTTGCTGACCTCTCTGATTTCGAAATAGCGTCTGAAGGCCTGCTCGAAGGCCTCCCGGGTGTAGCTTGGAAAGATGTCCTCCCTCGAAGCCAGCAGCCGTTGCACCTGCGAGTCGGTCTTGGGGACGAACTCAATGATCAGCGAGCGGCACAGTTCACCGAAAAAGCCGGCCAGACGGGACAGAGGCAGGTTGTTGGCAATGGCCAGGTGGTGGATCAGAGCCAGGGCCAGGACGGCGTCCGGGGAGCCTCGTTCCAACAGGGACATTCGTTCACGGCCGTGCCAACCCAGGTTGGGACTGGGATTGGTCAAGTCGACCCAAAGAGGCAGGATGTTGGTATCCCCTTCCTGCCGGCAGACCCGGTAATTTCGCTCAACGCAGGCGGGATCCTGATCGAAGGCGATAGTGGTCATCCCGCGGCTTGCGGCCAGACGACTGAACAGTCCCGTGTTGGCGCCCAGGTCCCAAACCATGTCGGGTTTGGGGGTGATTCGGTCCAGATACTCGCCCACCAGTTGCTCCTTGTGGCGAAAGGCCTCACTGGTGTAATTGGTGTCTTCATAGTAGGAGGCCCATTCCTGTTGGGGCGGCTTCCAATTGAGCGCCGCCACGCAGGATTCCAGGTTCTCGATCAAGCCCTGCAGCGCCCTGCGGCTGACGGACCGGCGGACTGGGCGTTCCGGCTTGTCGGCAAAGTGCGTCTGGGCCTTGGCATGAAGATGGAGGTGGGTCAGCAGGGAAAACCGGAATCGGGTGCGAACGGGCAACAGTCGACTGGCCAGGTCCAAGGGAACACCGTCCAGGTGAATCCGGAGCAACTGGCTGAGTCGAATATCGGAGTAGCTCGCCAGGGCCAAGGGCGCCAGGAAATGCTGGCAGAATTGGCGATAGGCTGTCCAGGGCCGGCCTTCCGAGTACCTTTCAAAGGACAAGGTGTCGATAAACAGGGGTTTCCCATTGCGGAACTGGATATTGTAGGCGGTGCCGTCCTTGAGGGACATGCCATGGTCCAGGCTTTGCTTTTGGATCGCCAGTGTGGCCAGGGCAGCATCCTGGAGCTGGCTGAAGCTCCACTCGAAGGGATAGGAGATGAAGGGTAACGGATCCGGCCTGAGAATCTTGAAACCTTCCGGCGACTCCGCTGGTGGCAAGTCCACCTCCTCATGAGCCACCAGGAGCCCTGCATCGACCAGTCTCGAACAGAGCCCCGAGTCCACGAAGTGCTCGAAATGTTCCCGATAACTGCGATTGACCTGGCGGTAGAGCACACCCCTATCGAGAAACAGAAATCCACTGGGGTCGCGAAAGGAGGACGGCAGACCCTCGATCGAATCATTCATGCTTGTCCGGATCGTTTCCGCCCAATGGCGGGTTTCCCTTTAAGAAGGCCTTGATCCTTGCCCAATAAATCCTGAGGGAAACCAGGGCTCCCAACAGGCCCGCGATCACGACCTGAAGAATGTAGCTGCCTGTCCCTGGATCGATGTAGGCGTAGGTCGGCGGCGGGAACAGAAGCCAATAGAGGGTCAGGAGCACCCACCAAGCCGGACGCGGTCTCGAGGGTGACCGCCTTGGATTGCGTGGGTCAAACGCGTTGGCAGCATCTCTTTCGGACATCGGGGAAGTCCTTCCAGCCATTTTGGAATTCGGGCTCCACCGCAACTGATTCGATCTGCTCATTGTCAAGACCTTTCCCTGAAATCACGTCGGACGCGGTTCGGTTGCATTCGCCGCCGGAGTCGACACTATCGGGGCGAGCGCGGGAAGCGAGGCCGGGCCATGATCGCGCACCAATGATAAACTCGGGCCGGCGCTAACACTCCATTTCCCGGACCAGCCACCGGAAGATCCCACTGGGGCCGTTCGGCGCAATGCCCGGAAATAAGAATCTATCACGTAACGAACATTTATATAATCCTTTGCCGCGGAATCAAGAGAAGGGGTGAACCGATGAATCCACCAATGCAGGGCTCAGACACGCTGACCCGCGGGACCCGAGTCCCCGAATCCACCCGGCTCTATCGGAGGGCCGACAATCTGATCGCCGGCCGCACCCACCTGTTCGGAAGGCGGGCCGAACTGCACGCGCAGGGGATCTCGCCCGTCTACAGCCACCGCCAGCAGGGCTGCCGGCTATGGGACGTGGACGGCAACGAGTACCTCGACTTCAACCTCGGCGCCGGATCGGTCCTTCTGGGACATGCCTTTCCCAGCGTGGTCCGGGCCGTCCAGGAGCAGGCCGCCAGGGGTACCGGGTTGACCGTCAATCACCCCCTGGAGATCGAGGCCGCCGAACTGTTGGCCGAGATCGTTCCCTGTGCCGAAATGGTGCGCTTCTGCAAGGGCGGCGGCGAGTCCGACATGGTTGCCGTCCGCATCGCCCGGGCGGCTACCGGCAGGGACAAGGTGGCCTTTTGCGGCTATCACGGCTGGCATGACTGGTACCTGTCGGCCAATCTGGCTCCAGGCGCGGCTCTGGAAAAACACCTGATGCACGGGATTACCCCTCTGGGAGTTCCCAAGGGTCTGATGGACACCACCCTGGCCTTTGAATACAACAATCTGGACTCGCTCCGAAACCTGCTGGAGGAGAACCGGGGTGAGGTGGCCTGCGTGATCATGGAGGCGGCTCGCACCTACACCCCCGACCCCGGCTACCTGGAGGGAGTGCGCCAACTCACTCGGGACCACGGAGTGGTTCTGATCTTCGACGAGGTGGTCACGGGATTCCGCACCGCTCTGGGCGGCGCCCAGGAGTACTACGGGGTCGTCCCCGATTTGGCCACCTTCGCCAAGTGCATTTCAAACGGCTTTGCCCTGGGCGCCGTGGTAGGCAAAAGGGAGATCATGCAGGTGGCTCTGGACTCTTTCATCAGCAGCGTCTACTGGGCCGAAGCCACCGGCCTGGCAGCCTGCAAGGCCACCCTGCAGGAGTACCGCGCCCGAAACGTCAGTGCGATCATCCAGGACATCGGCCTCAGCTTCATGAAGGGCCTGAGGGGGATTTTCGGGGAGCTGGGGCTCTCCTTCCGGGTGATTGGACTACCCTCCTTCCCCGCCATGGTCTTTGAAGGGGTTCCTGCCGAGCAGAACGCCGCCGCGTCCACCCTTTACCTGCAGGAAACCGCCAAGAGAGGTGTGATTGGCGGGCCGGGCTTCATGTTCTGCATGCAGCACTCGCAGGAGGACCTGGATTTGGCCCTGGAGAGGATTGGCGAAGCCCTGGTCGTAGTGGGCAAGGCGGTGGACGAGGGCGATCCGGTCAAGTACCTGGAATGCCCCGTCAAGCAGTCGGGTTTTCGGCGGCTGGTCTAGCCCGCATTTCTCGCCAGGCCGCTCGATTCATAGATGAAAGTCCATCTATTTTCAGCACCTCATCGGTCTGATTGGTACGTCTTGCGGTTACACACGGCGCTGGGCATGCCCTGGCTTGGCCTTTTCCCCTCAGCGCATCCATGCTCGCTCGACCGTAGTGACGGCTACGCTCTTCGCTCCCGAGCACGCGCTGAGGGGAAAATGCCTGCGCCATGATCACGCCCCCTGGTGAGAAATGCGGGCTAGTGTCGAGTCTCAGAACGGCAGGCAGTGCAAAGAAAGACATCCACGAAGGGACACGAAGAACGACGAAGGACCACGAAGAAAAACTTAAGAAAGAACCTGCCGGCCTCCATTTTTCACCGGGGCGAAGGGGAATGCCACTTCCTCAGATACTGGGCATAGCCGGAACCACTTCTTCGGCCAGCAGCTTCATGGAACGGTGCCACTTGTCCTTGTCGTCCCAGTCCTTGGAGGTCATCAGCAAGGTTCCGAACCCGCCCGTCACCTCCCATACCTCCTCCAACTGCCGAATGCAATCCTTGACGTTGCCCATAATGCAGAGGTGCTTCACGGCATATTCCGGAGTCACCTCCTCGTCGGGCACCTCGGGATCGTGCTTGGCCAGATGAAGCATCTTGGCCGACTTCAAGAGCCCCAAGAGGTACTCGAATGAGCGGGCCACATTGCCGTTCATGAGGTGATCCCAGGCTTCGTCCTTGGACTCGCCTACGTAGACGCTGCGGGACACTCTCCAGAGAGCGCGGCTGGGAGGTGGCTGGCCGGCGTCTTCGGCGCCCCGGCAGTAGTGATGCCAGTGCTGAGCCGCCGTAGAGTCCGGTATCAGGTTGGTGCTGAGTGGGAGATAACCGCGCTGACCGGCCATGAAGGCAGCCCGGGAGTCTCCTCTCACGATGCTCATCCCGATGGGGGGGTGGGGTTTCTGGTAGGGCTGCAGAATGGTCCCGATCCCCAACTCCTGCCTGGGGCTCTGAATCCTGATACGCCAGAACTTCCCCTGAAAGTCGAAGGGGACCTCCGTCTGCCACAGCTTGAGGATCATGTCGATGCCCTCGAGCGTCATCAGGCCCTGGGTCTGGGGGTCCGGCAGGTCGAACAGTTCCCAGTCTGTGGGCACGCCTCCCTGACCGAAGCCGCAATTGATCCGCCCCTTCGAGAGATGATCCAGCATCGATAGGCGGATGGCGATGTTGGCGGGGTGATGCTGGGGAATGATCGAAACCCCGGTGCCCAACCGGATCTTGCTGGTGAGAGGCAGAATATGGGCGATGAACAGATCGTTGGAGGGAATGGGTTCCCAGGCCAGCGTGTGGTGCTGGCCGATCCAGGCCTCGGTGAAACCCAGGGCTTCGGACAGAAGAACGTACTCCACGTCCTCCTGGAAGCACTCGGTCCGGGATTTCTCCGGAGGATGTAGCGGCATCATGAAAGTTCCCAGCTTCATTTAGCGAAACCTCCTGTGGGTCCGGTGTCGGACGGGTGTCAATTAGTGTCCTGTCTCAGGAATAGGCAACTGAGACCCCGGGCGGGCCTTCATGAGACGCACTTCCCGCCGCCTGATGGTGGGTCGTATCTTGCCCACGATCTCGAGCCACTCCGGGCTGCCGTAGTAGGCGTCGATGGCCTTCTGGCGCTGTTTCAGGGAAGAGAAGGAACGCATCCAGATGAACTCGTCCTCCCGTTCCACGTTCTCCCAGGCCGTGACAAAAGTGACACCGTACTTCTCCATAAAGGTTCGAGCCACCTTGAAGTGCCTCAGGAAGGTGGGCTTGCGCCCCGGGTGAAAGCGGTAGATTCTGAGTTCGTAGATCATTCCGGGGGTCCTTTCTCGGCTGCGGGGAAGGGTCCAAACTAATCGATCAGAGCCACAGCCCCAACCGGCAACCCACTTCCCTCCCGGATAGTCTTCAGGGACTCCTCCACCGTGTACTCCTTCAAGGTGCTGGCGCTTGCCCTCGTGAACGACTCTCCCTGGTGTCGGGTGCGAATCTGGGTTCTCTCCGGATGGTGCTTGGGCAGCGAATTATGTTCCCCCACCAGGAACGTGTCAAGGGAGGGGAGGCCCCCGTGCCCCTTGACGGCTTGGCGGAATTCGTGCCTGAACGCTCGCAGTAAGGGAATCATCAAGTCCTTCTTCGTGTCCCTTCGCGGTCCTTCGTGCCCCTTCGTGGATCACTCTTTTCCTTGTTGGACGGTCCTGCTCGCCTAGCCCGCATTTCTCACCAGGCCGCTCGATTCATAGAGGAAAGTCCATCTATTTTCAGCACCTCATCGGTCTGATTGGTACGTCTTGCGGTTACACACGGCGCTGGGCGTGCCCTGGCTTGTCCTTTTCCCCTCAGCGCATCCATGCTCGCTCGACCGTAGTGACCGCTACGCTCTTCGCTCCCGAGCACGCGCTGAGGGGAAAAGGCCTGCGCCATCATCACGCCCCCTGGTGAGAAATGCGGGCTAGTGCAGATACGCCGAAGGGGCCTCGGCCGCCTTGAGACCGGCCGGCACCAGCAGCGGCGCCAGCGCCTGGCCGGTATGGGAGCCGGGAACCCGAGCCACCTCTTCCGGAGTCCCCTGGGCTACGATCCGTCCGCCCTTTTCGCCACCCTCCGGACCCAGGTCTATGATCCAGTCAGCCGTCTTGATTACGTCGATCTGGTGCTCGATGACGATCACGGTGTTTCCCCGATCGGTCAAGCGGTGGAGCACCTCCAGGAGCCTCTTGACATCCTCGAAATGCAGGCCCGTGGTGGGTTCGTCCAGGATGTAGAGGGTCCGCCCCGTCGCCCGGCGACTCAGCTCCCGAGCCAGCTTGATCCTCTGGGCCTCGCCTCCGGACAGGGTGGTCGCCGACTGTCCCAGATGGACATACCCCAGCCCGACCTCGCTCAGCGTCTGAAGCTTCATGCGGATCGAGGGGACGTTGGCCAGGATTTCGAGCGCTTCGTCCACCGAGCTTTCCAGCAGATCGGCAATGGAGCGCCCCTTGTAGCAAACGGTCAGGGTCTCGCGGTTGTAGCGGCGGCCCCTGCAGACGTCGCACTGGACGTAGACATCGGGAAGAAAGCTCATCTCGATGCGTCTCAACCCGTCCCCCTGGCAAGCCTCGCAGCGCCCTCCCTTGACGTTGAAGCTGAAGCGGCCCGGTTTGTAGCCGCGCTCGCGTGATTCCGGCAGCGAGGCGTAGAGCTCTCGGATGGCTGTAAACAGGCCGGTATAAGTGGCGGGATTCGAGCGGGGTGACCGGCCGATGGGTTGTTGGTCAATCTCGATGACCTTGTCAATCAGAGCGGCGCCGGAAAGACTCCGGTGCCGGCCCGGCTCGGCCAGCGATCCGTACAGCCGCCTGGCCAGGGCGCAGTAGAGGATGTCATTGACCAGAGAGGATTTGCCGGAACCGGAGACTCCAGAGACTACCGTAAACAAACCCAGGGGAAAGCGCACGTTGATTCCCTTGAGGTTGTTATGGCGGGCACCCCGGACCACCACGGCCTTGCCGTCACCCTTGCGCCGGCGGTCGGGAACCGGAATCTCCAGTTCTCCTGAAATGTAGCGCCCGGTCAGGGAACGAGGATTGTGCGATATCTCCGCGGCAGTGCCCTTGGCAATCAGATCGCCTCCGGCCTTGCCGGCTCCAGCGCCCAGATCGACCACGAAATCGGCCCTCCGGATGGTGTCCTCGTCATGCTCGACCACCAGCACCGTATTGCCCAGGTCTCTGAGCTGCTGCAGCATTTTCAGCAGGCGCCGGTTGTCGCGATGGTGCAAGCCGATGGAGGGCTCGTCCAGGACGTAGAGCACCCCTCGAAGCCTGGATCCGATCTGGGTAGCCAGCCGGATTCTCTGAGCTTCTCCTCCGGAAAGGGTCGAGGCGGAACGGTCGAGACTCAGATATTCCAGGCCCACCGCGCACAGGAACTCGATGCGGTCGATTACTTCTTGAACGACCCGGCCGGCCACGGTTTCTTCCCGGGGGGTCAGCTTGAGATTCCTGATCACTTGCAGCGTCGTTCCCAGGGGAAAAGCAGTCAGGTCCGCAATGGAATGGCCGGCCACCTTGATGGCCAGGCTCTCGGGCCGCAGTCGCCGCCCCCCGCAGGGCGAGCAGGGCCTGGGGGTCAGAAAGGCTCTCAGCCGGGTCGCATCGGCCTCCTCGTGGTAGCCCCACTCCTTGAGCTGCTGCAGCATGCCCGCGTCCAGAGCGTGCGAGCCGCCGACGCCATTCCAGATGGCGGTGCGTACCTTGGACGGCAGGCTCTGGTAGGGCAGGCTCATATCCACCTTGAAATGGGAGGCGATTCCCTTGAGAAATCGCCTCGGCTTAGCCGGCAAACCGTTGCTCCAGGGAGCCAATCCCCCGTTGAGCAGCGACCTGGATGGGTCCGGAACAATCTTGACCGGATCCAGCTCCAAACGGGTGCCCAGACCCGAACAGCTCGGGCAGGCTCCATAGCGGCTGTTGAAGGAGAAGGTCCTGGGCTCGACCGCCGGGATCGAAATGCCGCAGTCGACGCAAGCCAGCTTCTCCGAGTAGAGATGCTCCTGGCCGTTGACCACCGCAATCAACACGATGCCCCGGGTCAACTTCATGGCCGTCTGAATCGCGCTCTCTACCCGCCGCTCGATGCCGGGCTTGATCAGGAGCCGGTCCACCACAACCTCGATGGTATGGTTCTTGTGCCTCTCCAGTTGAATATCCTCATCCAACTGCCTCAGCCGGCCATCGATCCGGGCCCGGACAAATCCCTGGCCGGACAGGTCCTCCAGGAACTGACGGTATTCCCCCTTGCGGCCGCGCACCACCGGGGCCAGCACCATGATGCGTTCTCCCGGGGGAAGTTCCTGAATCCGCTCCAGAATCTGCCGAATCGACTGGCGGGCGACCAATCGGCCGCACCGGTGGCAGTGGGGGACCCCGATGGAGGAGTAAAGGAGACGGAGATAGTCGTAGACCTCGGTGATGGTGCCTACGGTTGAACGGGGGCTGCGGCTGGTGGTCTTCTGCTCGATGGAAATGGCCGGGCTGAGTCCCTCGATGGAATCCACGTCGGGCCGTTCCATCTGATCCAGGAACTGACGGGCATAGGCGGACAGCGATTCGACGTAGCGGCGTTGGCCTTCGGCGTAAATGGTGTCGAAGGCAAGACTCGACTTGCCGGATCCGCTCAGGCCGGTGATCACCGTCAGCCGGCGGTGGGGAATCTCGACCGTGATGTTTTTCAGGTTGTGCTGCCGGGCTCCCCGGACGACAATGCTGTCTAGACCCATCGCGCTCGACCCAGGAGTGAAACAGGGGGATTACCGAAACCTGCCATCATAGACCTGGCGGGGAAAGACCGTCAAGCGTGGCGGTGGAGGCGGCTGTATGGAGGGACCGCGCAGGTGGCGGCGTTCTGGAGAGGTTGTGGGTTCGCGAACGGGTGCTTTCTATTCGCCGCATTCGCGGCTGGGTTGGCGCGGAACCGAAACGACCCCGGGTTGCCACCCGGGGCTACCCTGAGCCGCAGCTTCGCAGCTCTATAAGGATGGCCCGTAGGTGGCGTCTCGCCAGGTAACCCACGTCAACCGCAGCTTCGCAGCTCTCCCCAAACCCACGACACTTTTGGGGGACAGGATTTTTTAGCAGATAACTCCCGGGCTGCAGCCCGGGAGTTCCCGTAAGCCGCGAAGCGGCGGCGTGGGGCTCTGGTGGAGTTGGCTATTTTGACTTTGACGCCGGACGCGCCCTAGAATTTCCAGAGGTAAGCGTTAGTCGAAATTCGTGGGCAGAGGCAGGGGACGAAGTATGGAAAGTCTGCGGAACAGGGTTTTGCCGTTGAGTTTTCCGGCGTTTCTCGCCCTTGTTCTGTCGGCTGCGCCGGGCGTGCCGATGGCCGGCCAGGAGGAACCCATCCGCCATTCGGTGGCCGGACGGGTCCTCACCCAAGACGGCCGTCCGGGCCAGACCATCAGCGTCGTTCTCTCCCGGCCGGACGGCAGCCAGGTTGGTCGCAAAACCGTGGGGTATGACGGCTCCTTCGTCTTCGAATCCCTGACCTCGGGAGACTATCTTCTCACCATCGAGCGACCCGATTTCGCCTCCGTGGGACGTCCACTGGAGATCAGGAAATACGAGGAACCCCGCACGGTGGTCCTGGACATCCGGCTCAAGGGCAACGAGTCCGCTTCCTTCCGGGAGGTGGTGAAGGCCTCCGGTTCCCTTCCGTCGGACCGCAAGGCCGAGGAACAGTCAAAGAAAGTCAGCAGGAAGGCGGGTCGGGCCTACTTGAAGGCCTCGGCGGCCGCCGCCAAGGGAGACCGGGCCAAGGCCATCCGCCACCTTCAGAAGGCCGTGAAGGCCCAACCCGAATTTTTTGAGGCCCACTACAACCTGGGAGTTCACTACCAGGCGCTGGAACAGTGGGAGAATGCCACCCGCTCCTACCTGAGGGCCATCGAGCTTCGCAGCAACTCGGCCAGGCCCAACTTCAACCTGGGGGTCATCTTCCACAACCAGGGCATGCTGGACCGGGCCATTCAACGATACCGGCAGGCTCTGGAATACGACCCCAGCTTCGCTGAAGCCCACCAGGCACTGGGAGAAGCCCGCTTTCAGCAAGGTCGTCACTACGCCGCCGAGCAGCACCTCGAAACGGCCACCCGGCTGGCGCCCGTCCGAGCGGCGCCTTCATTCGGACTGCTGGTGAAAATACAGCTTCTCAACAAGGACCCCATCCGGGCTCAGTTCTTCCTGGACCAGTTCCTTCAACACCACCCCGACGCCCCCATCGCCCCAACCCTGCAGAAAGAGATCGACAGCATGCTGGCTGCAAACCAGGGAGGCCCGTAGGCGAGCCCGCGGGAAAAAGAGTTATCCACGAAGGGCCACGAAGTGAGACGGCTCAGGCGCATCGGCAGGACTGCGTCCCGGCAAGCCGGCCTGCGTGCCCTCGAGGAACGAGAGTGACGGGAGGAGCCGCCAGGGCAGGGGCGGCACTTACCTGAAGTACCTTCTGTTTCAACTGGTCTGAGAGGCGCTGTCGCACGGTCCGGATCCGAGCATTGCCCCCCACCGCATCAGCCTTCGCCATCCGGCTCGGCTTCTGCGACTCCCCCTCCAGGGGGGAGTGATAGAGTTCTACTGGAAGCCTTGTGCTGGCCTCAATCACTCCCCCCTGGAGGGGGAGTCGGTGAGACAAGGGCTCCGCCCGCAGTCGAACCGGTGGGGGGGACGGAATCGGCAAGAGCGCCACATAGGAGATCCAGCCCAAAGGTCGGGAAGGCGCTACTCCTGGTACTGCAGCAGGGAACGGACCTCGACGTCGGGCAGGCGGGCGCGGCCGTTGAGGAACTCCAGCTCCACCAGGAAGGCGGCGCCCACCACCTGCCCCCCCAACCGCCGAACCAGCCGCACCGTGGCGGCCGCGGTGCCCCCGGTCGCCAGCAGGTCATCCACCAGCAGAACCCGCTGCCCCTCCCGGATGGCATCCCGGTGGACCTCCAGGCTGTCCTGGCCGTACTCCAGGTCGTAGGTTTCGGTAATGGCTTCGGCAGGGAGCTTTCCCGGTTTTCGGACCGGCACGAACCCGGCCCCCAACCGGCAGGCCACCATAGGCGCAAATATGAAGCCCCGGGACTCGACCCCCACCACCAGGTCGATGGCCTGGCCTTGGTAGAGATTTACCAGTTGCTCCGTCACCTCGTTCAAGGCCCCATTCTGCTTGAGCAGGGTGGTGATGTCGTAAAAGAGAATGCCCTTCTTGGGGAAATCGGGAACGTGACGGATCAGCGATTTGAAGTCATCCATGGGGGCGGCCTCCTTGACCCGCGGGGCTGAAAGTGAATGGCGCAGCAGACTATATCACGGTCGACGGACCCGCCGCAGGGGCTTCACCCCCGTCGATAATTGCCTTTGACAACCCTTTTTGCGCTGTGGTACCTACCTGCCCACACGCGATCTGCGGCCCTGCCGGGATCTTGATGAGTTGCCGGCCCTGGCCCTCAATTCTCATCGCGTGGCCCTGAACAAGACCCCTTCGATCTCCGCAACCTTCCCCACTGGAGAACCCTGAACCATGGTATATGCGTCGTTTGACCTGAGTGGAAAAGTCGCCATAGTCACCGGAGGCAACCGAGGCATCGGCCTGGGGATCGTCCGGGGCTTCGCCGAAGCGGGGGCGGGAGTGGTCGTGGCGGCCAGAAACGAGGAGAAATCCCGCCAGGTGGTCCGGGAAATTCAGGAGGAAGGGGGCGAGGCGCTGGCGGCAAACGTAGACGTCGGCGACGAGTCATCGGTCCAGGCCCTGATGCAATCCGCCCTGGACCGTTTCGGGCGCCTGGACATTCTGGTCAACAACGCCGGCATCAACATCCGCAAGACTCCCGAGAAGCTGACCCTGCCCGAGTGGTCCGAGGTCCTGCAGATCAACCTTACCGGAACCTTCCTCTGCTCCCAGGCGGCTTACCCGGCCATGAAGAGCGCCGGAGGTGGCAAGATCATCAACATCGGCTCGATGCTGTCCCTCTTCGGCGCGTCCTTCAGCCCGGCCTATGGAGCCAGCAAGGGAGGGGTGGTGCAGCTCACCAAGTCGCTGGCCTCGGCCTGGGCGGCGGACGGCATTCAGGTCAACGCCATCCTTCCCGGCTTTATCGACACCGACCTCACCCGGCAGGGCCGCCGGGACGTTCCCACCCTGCATGAGCACGTCTTGAAGAGGACTCCGGCCGGACGCTGGGGAACCCTGAAGGACTGCGCGGGAACGGCCGTCTTTCTGGCCTCTCCCGGCTCCGACTTCGTGACCGGCGCGGCCATTCCGGTCGATGGCGGTTTCTCGATGCAGGTTTGACGAACCGATTCCTTGCCGCCGCTTCTCGACGAAACAGCCCCTTCCGATTCAGTTATTCCTCATGGCCCTTCGTCGTCCTTCGTGTCACTTCGTGGACAACTCTTTTTGCCCTTGCGGCCAGGCCCGCAAATGCTTCCGTTCACCGCGTCACCCGGATCTCGCGGGCTTCAATGACGGCGCCGGACTTGTCGTTCCAGTCGTGCCATTCGCTCTCCCACTTCTGAAGGACCTCTTCTCTGGACAGGCCGTCGATCACGATCCGGCGGGACAATAGCAGGCAGGTGTCGGGACCGGTCGGAGCCAGCAGGGTATAGCCCACCGTGAGCGGATCGGCGACCTTGACGGGCCTGCTCCAGGTGTGTCCCTTGTCGAAACTGGCCATGACGTAGTCCCCGGCGACCGCCGAGGGATCCTCGATGCCGACCAGCGACCGGTACCGCTGCCGATAGTCCCTGAGGGCCCCGACATAGGCGCCGCCATCCACTTGGGAAGGAATGGCCTTGAAGGGTCTCCATCCGAAGCTGCACACCAGGGCGCCATTGGGCAGAACCACCATCATGGGCGAGAGCCCCAGCGTCTTCAGGGGTTCCGGAGTCCCCCAGGTCTTGCCTCCGTCCATGGAGCGTGCCTGGTACATGGGTGCGTAGCGCCCGGTCCTCATGACGCTGAGAAGCTCGCCCCCGCCCAGATCCACCAAGGCCGGCTCGCAAAAGCTCTCCTGCCCGCTGACGCCGTCGTAGGCGACCGTGGAGCGATAGTGCCAGCTCCGGCCGCGGTCGGTGGAAGCCATCAGAAAGGTGCGGTACTTGAACCACTTCTCTCCCTTGGTCGGAATAAACCCGGGCATCGGCGCCGTGTCGCCCACGAAATTTCCACCCTTGGCCGTCAGCAAAGTGCCGTCCTCCAGTTCCAGCATGGGGCCGCCAAACTTGAAGGTAGTGACGGGCCGTCCGTCGTCGCCGTGCAGGTCGGTCCAGCGCTCCACCCTCACCGGCAGCTCCGTCCACCGATCCTCGGCCCAGGAGGAAGGATCATCCAGTTCGGCCAGTTCCAGTCGGCGGCCCACGAAGTGTCCGCGTTCTTCGGCATGCCGGGTCAGGGGATCGAGCACGCAAAAGGATCCATCCCGAAGCTGCAGCAGTTGACGGCTGGGAAGTTCAGGCGCCTGCTGCCAAGTGCCGCCACCGTCGCTGGACCGATGGGAGTGCCCGGTGTCCCCCAGAGCCAATGTTCCGTCCTGAAGAGACAACAGCGGTCCCACGCTCCAGTGTCCCCCGGCAGCAGCCCCGGGAACGATCCGGCTGGCTCCCACTTCCACCACCGGCTGGCTCCGGGGCGGAGTCTTCGTTCCGGAACAACCGCCGCTGGCCAGAAACAGGGCCAGTACCAGACCGGGAACTCCTTTTCTCGCTTGCATGATTCCTCCTGATGATCGATTCTTGCAGGTACCTGGTTACCCGAGAGAGACCCCCGGTGTGGAACGCACCCGCGCATGCTGGAAGCTGGACCGCCGAATTATGCCGCATCCTCGGCGGGAAGCCAACCCGGACGGGAAACCCCGGAGAAGACCGGTCGTCTTTAATCCAAACATAGGAGGACTGTCATGTTGGCCTTCGATCGCCGCCACTTTCTGTCATCGCTGACCGGTGCGACCGGCGCCCTGCTGGTGGGCTCCGGTCATGATCGGAATTCCATTCATGCCGCCGGAACCAAACCCAAGCCCGAGATCCGCATCACCGACGTGAAGACCACCATGCTGGAGGTGGACTGGGGCTGGCGGCGGCGCTGGATGTTGATCCGCGTCGATACCGACCAGGGAATCAGCGGCTACGGCGACACCTGGGCCAACGATGCCGCCCGAGCCCATGTGCTGGGTTACCGCCCGTTGCTTTTGGGCGAGGATCCCACCGACGTCGAGAGGCTGTTTCGACGGATGATGGGGCGGGCCTACGGCACTTTCGGCGCCGCCCATTTCGACAGCGGCGTGGCCGCCCATGCCGCCAGCGGCGTGGAAACCGCCCTTTGGGACATTGCCGGGAAAGCCTTGGGCGCCCCGGTATACAAGCTGCTGGGCGGAAGGCATTGGGACCGGGTGCGTCTCTATTGCTGCGTGGGAGACCTGCAGGATTATCTGGGCATGGCCGACGTCTATCGGGAGTTGGGCATCACCTGCCTGAAATTCGATGCCACGCCCCCCAAGGTGCTTGGGGTCCCGGGCGGCGTCATGGACCGTCACCTGACGCGCAAGGGCTTGAGCACGCTGGTTCGTCAGATCGAGGACATCCGGCGGGAAGTCGGCGAGGAGGTGGAAATCTCGGTCGAGGCCCGCTGCGGAACCCTGTCCAATGCCATGCGCTACCTCAAGGCCGTGGAGCCCTTCGACCTCACCTGGGTCGAGGATCCCATCCCGGCTACCGACGTCGAGGCCTGGGCGACCCTGACGGCATCCTCGCACACGCCGACCCTGGTTGGGGAGGGACTCCACCTGCGCCACGAGTTCCTGGAATTCTTCCGGCGGTCGGCCACCCGCATGGTGGCCCCCGACATCCAGGTCAGCGGCGGCATTGCCGAATCCAAGAAGATTGCGGACCTGGCCGACATCCACCACCTGCAGACCTGTCCTCACAACGCCTCCAGCCCCATAGGCATTGCCGCCGCGGTTCACTCCTGCGCCGCCATGCCCAACCTGCTGGCGCTGGAGTTCCACGCCATGCCCGGTTGGGACCGCATCCTCAAGGGATACAGGCCCAAGATCAGCAACGGCTTTATCGATATCCCCGAGGGTCCGGGGCTGGGGGTGGAACTGGACGAAGAGGAGACCCGGAAGTACCTGATGGAAGGGGAAACTTACTTCGGGACGTAGTCGGGAAGAAATGCGCCGGGCTCGAGGATGGAGCTCCGCGGCTCCTGGCGACCCGCCGGGACATGCGGGCGAGACCTGCCACCCCGCCGGGCGGATCATGGGTGGGTGAAACAGAAAAAAGGGTCAACCACGGATTTCGTGGATGACCCTTTTTCTCCCTGGCGTCCTTCCGGATTCCGCGGTCGGCGCCGGTCAACTCCTCAAACCAGCTCGTGGACGGGCTCTCCCTGCTTGTCGCCGATGGAGTTGGCGATGTAGATGGGCCGGCGTCCGGGACCCAGGTAGGTCTTGGTCCAATCGATGCCCAGGGCCTTGTAGACGGTGGCGAAGAGGTCCCCGATGGTGACCAGACGTTCCGCCACGTAGGCCCCCCGCTCATCGCTGGCTCCCACCACCTGGCCTCCCTTGATGCCGCCGCCTCCCAGCACCAGGGACCAGCAGTGACCCCAATGGTCTCGCCCCCGACCCGGATTGATGTTGGGGGTGCGGCCGAACTCACCCATTACCAGGACGATGGTGGACTCGAACAGGCCTCGTTCCTTGAGGTCAACCAGCAGAGTGGAGAGGGCGCGATCCAAAGGCGGAACGAGTTCTTCCTTCACGTAGTAGTCGTTCCTGTAATGGGTGTCCCAATCGTGCTTGGCTTCCTTGTTCCAGCCGTCGATGGTCACAAATCGACATCCCGCTTCCACCAGCCGGCGGGCCAGCAGTGTTCCCTGTCCAAACCGTCCAGGGCCGTAGGCCTCCTTGATCTTTTCCGATTCCTGGGAGAGATCGAAGGCGTTGCGGACCGCCGGTGAGGTAATGAGGTTGAGCGCCCTCTCGTTAAAGGAGTCGACCTTGGCGAAGTTGGCGTGGTTCTCCATCCGCCGGTAGCGTTCGTCCACCAGCTTCAAGAAGGCGTGCCGGGCATGGAGGGCGTCCACCGAGACCTCATCGGGCAAGACAAGGTCGGTGACCTTGAAATCCTTGGACCCCGGCTCCGGGATGATGAACGGTTCGTAGTGGGGCTCCACGAACCCGGCGCTGCGGCAGTTCAGACGTCCCCGTCCGGTGGTCACGTAGGCCGGAACGCTGGTGCGCGTGCCCAGTTCCTTGGCAACCACGGTGCCCACGCTGGGAAAGCGGGTGGTGGTGGTCGGCATATGCCCCGTCATGGCGTAGTAGGTACCTTCGGAATGGGCGTTGGACTCGTTCTTCATCGAGCGGATGATCGACAGCTTGTCCATGTGCCGGGACACCCGGGGCAGCAGCTCCGAGATCTGGATTCCGGGCACGTTGGTGGAGATGGGCTTGAAGCCGCTGTTTCCCTTCACGTCCCAGGTATCCAGGTGGCTCTGCCCGCCGTGCATCCAGATGAGAATGCAGGACTGCGCCTTGGCCTGTTTGGCGGTGGGGGCGGCCATAAGGCTGGACAACTGGAAATACTCGCTCAGGCTGAGGCCCAGATAGCTCAAGGCGCCCACCCTCAGGAATTCCCGCCGTCCCAAAGGATGCGGCCAGGGTTCTTGGAGCCTTCCTTGCCTTTTCATCGGATTCTCCTGTTTTTGTCCGGCCAAGCCGGCACGCAAGCCTCAATGATTATGGACAAATTCCCGCGAACTGACAAGCGCCCAGGCCAGAGACTGCAACCCTTCCCGGCGCGACGGCTGCTCGCCCAGCTTGGCCTCGATCCCGGAAAGCTCCCGGTCGGAGGGGAAGCGGGTCAAGGCCGAGAGGTAGAGTTCCTCGATAATCTGTCGGTCGCCGGCCCCCTGCTTCAACAGACGGTCCACCCGGCTGCCTTCCTGGGTCAGCCGAGTGGTGAAGGTCGGTCCCGACAGCCGGTGCAGGCTCTGCAGCAGGGTGAGCTGGGGCTTGTTCTCCGGCACGCCCCGGCGATCGTTGCGGTTGTAGACCTCGAAGAAGGGCGAAGGAACCATTCCCGGAATCAGGCTGATGGCCCGCGTACCCGGAGGAGCACCGCTGGAGGCATCGGGTTCGTCGGAGACAATGAGCTCCGAATCCACCCCCGTGGCCCGAGAAATGGCATCCAGCAACACCGGCGCTTCCAGCAGGCGGGGCAAGGCCCGGGAATAGTTGACCTTGTCGTCCCGGTTGGTCTCGTTGGCCCGCCCCGACAACTGATAGGTTCGAGAGCGCAGGAGGGTTCGCAACAGATCCTTCAGATCGTAGCCGTGATCCACGAAATTCCGGGACAGCTCCTTCAGCAGTTCGGGATGGGTCGGCGGGTTGGTCGCGCGGAAGTCATCCACCGGTTCCACCAGGCCCCTTCCGAAAAAGTGGCCCCAGACGCGATTGACGATGGCCTCGGCAAAGTAGGGGTTCTCCGGCGCGGTCATCCATTCGGCCAATTTCATGCGCAGGTCCCGCCGTTCGCTGTCGGGAAGAACGCTGCCGTCGGGGAAGCTGGGCCGGACCTGCTCCTTGGTCCTGGGATGGAGGATCTTGGCCGGACTTCGATCCTTGCGGCGGCCATGCCCCCCGATGTCGTCGATCACGAAATAGGGACCCCGTATCTTCTCGACCTCCATGATCTGGGTCATGTCGCCGAAGAAGGCCGCCAGCCCCCAGAACTGGTCCTGGCTCCAGTTCTCGAAGGGGTGGTTGTGGCACTGGGCGCACCCCAGCCTCCGTCCCAGGAACACCCGGATCTGCTCGGTGGCGATCTCGGGAACCGGGGTCAGGTCGCGGAAGGTCCAATAGGACCAGGCCGGACCGCTGAAGCCCTGGGCCGCCAGCCGCTCTCTCGCCATCCGGTCGTAGGGAGCGTTGCCGGCAATGTTCTTTCGAACCCAATCCTCGTAGATGAGCGCATGCTCCGCATTGAGCGTCGCCCCGGAATAGACTCTGAGCACCTCGCTGAAGAAATAGGTCCAGTAGTCGACGTACTCGGGGGAGTTCAGGAGCGTCTCGATCAGGGCATCCCGCTTGTCGGGATCCCGGCTCGACAGAAACTCGCGAACCCTTTCGGGCGGTGGCAGGGTTCCGGTCAGGTCCAGGCAGACGCGCCGCAGGAACTCGCTGTCGCTGGAGGTTTCGGAGGGAATGATGTTGAAGCGCTCCAGCTTTCCGAATACGTGCTCGTCGACGTAGTTCCTCTTCGCCACCTCGGGATAGCGAGGCAGGGGTTTGGCAATGACGCCGAACCGGGCGCTGGTGGCCTGCCCGGCCGCTCGAATCATCACGGCGCTCTCACCGACCCCCATGGCCCTCACCACTCCCGACTCGTCCACCTCCACGATCTCGTGGTCGTTGGACTCGTAGAGCACCTGCTCGGAAACGTCTTCGCGGCGTCCGTTGGACATATGGGCGGTGACCAGCAGACGGTGCCGCCCCTTGCGGTCCAGGACCACCTCTCGGGGCAGGACCTCCAAACGCTCGATGCGAGCGATCTCTTCGCTGCCTTCCTCGCCGTAGGGCGCGCCATCCCGGATCCAGCGCAACAGAGTGCGATAACTGGAGGACTCCGGATTGAGCCGCTGGCCTCCTCCGTGGGGCACCGCCAGCGTGGGCTTCAGCAGCAGCAGCGACTGTTCGGGCTCCTTCAGATTGACCCGGGGAGTCTTCTCCCCGGCTGCCTCCGCCGACATCACCTGGTAGATCCCCCCTTCGGTGATCCAGCGGTAGTCCTCCTTGGGAAACAGCGCATTCACCGACAGCTTCAAGCCTCCCTGTCCCTTGACGCCCCCGTGGCACTCGCTGTTGTTGCATCCCGTCTTGGTGAAGATGGCACCGATGTCCCGGGCAAAGCTGAAGGGCCGCTCCTCGGAGATCCCATCGATCACGACCCCGGTGCTGGCGGTCCGGTCCTGAAAGGCGGCCGTCAGCACGACCCTTCCGTTGGAACGGGCCACCACCTTGCCGTCCCCATCCACCTCGGCCACCTGCGGGTCGGAGAGGTTGTAGCGACCCTGGTCGGTGACATCCCGCTCCAGGCCATCGGCGAACCGGGCCAGCAGCAGGAACTGCTGGGACGCCTCAGCCCCCCAGATCTGGGGATCGTCGGGAAGCAGGCGCAGCGACACCACAGGCTGCGATGCCTCGGGCGGCGTCACCGCCCCAGCTTCTTCGGCGATGGCCACGCCGGGCAGCGCCATGGCCGCCAGCACCGATCCCGCCAGCAGGACGACTCCCGGGATCGGCAGCCGCCAGTGGCTGCGTCGACCCTCTACCTTCCCCTTCGTCATGACCGCCTCCATTTCCCTTTCACCTTCACCAATCATCCCTGACTATTCCCCGACCGCCTCCCCGGGAACGGCTTTTGCCTCGGATCCTGCAACCACCATCACCGGAACCTCCGCCACCGGAATGGTTGGACCGGGCTTGCTCCCGATCAGGGGGCGGGCCGTGAGGCGGACCGACTCCGGCAGGGCCATCACCCGGGCGCTGTCCTCGGCGTGGATCACCATCACCGCCTGCAGCACGTCGGGAAGATAGTTGTACTTTCGAATGGTCTGGTAGCGCGGTTTCCCCTTGATCTTGAGGATGCCCGTGCCCGGCAGAGCCTGGACTCCAGGGGGAAGCCCCTCCGCCTGCAGGATCATCTCTCCGGTACCCCAGTCGAAGGCCCGCTCACCCAGAGAATCGGTGATCCTGGCGTCGATCTCCTCGACCCGTGCCGTGATGATCAAGGCCTTGGCCTCTCCCGCAGCCAGATTGATCCGCAACGGGTCGACCCGGCGGTCTTCCGTCCCCCGTTTCAGGGTCTCCACGGTGAATTGTCCCAGGTGAGGAATCTGGGGCCTGATCAGCAGACGGTACCGGCATTCCGGGCTGCCGTTTCTGGAGGTCACGTCGCGAACCTCGACCGTGTACTCTCCTTCCTGGTCAAAGGTCTCGATCACCTTGGACTCAATGTCCTTGACCACCCACTGTCCCTCGCTCAGCGTCGAATTCACTTTGTGCAGGTTGGTCACCATGGACCGGCCTGCGGCGTCCCTGATCTCGAAGCGGGGAGTGAAATGGGGGGGACTCAACCCGGGAGTCTGGATCTCGAACGCCAGGCGCTGGGCCGATGACAACTTGAACCGGTAGGTGTCCACGTCTCCCGGCCGGTCGATGGACCCCTGAATCAGACCGGGCAGGGCCACCTCGGTGGCTCGGCCCGATTCATCGTTGGGTTCTTTTTCCGTCCAGTGGGTTACCCGGTTGGGTATGGGAGCCGGGCGCTTCCCCTGCTGGTTGTCGTAGGCGGTCTCCGGATCGGGGCGGCCGGAGGCCGGCTGTCCTTCGGCCTCCGGGTCGGTGGGGCGATTGGAGGTCACCGTCCGCGCCCAGAGAGCTTCCAGGCGGTCGGCGCCGATCCTGCGGGTGAAGGATCGCCCCCACTCCGAGTCCTTGAGGCGGCTCTGGTAGTCTGCTCCTGCCGGGGCCATTCTGAGCTGGTAGGCGTACTCCGGTTTCCCCTGGAATCGCTCCGAAGCCACTTCCACCAGGTAGCGGCCGGCCTTGCCGAACCGATACTTCAATCCCGAGTTGACCGGCGTGGTGCCGATGGGCGGGCCCGCTTCGCCCGGGCTCAAATTGATTTCTCCATGGACTTCACTGTGAAAAGCCAACTGGGTGAGTTGGCGAGATCCCAGCCAACTGCCAGCGGTCTCATAGATTCGCAGTTGGGGGCGAAAGCCCTTGGACAGGGTCTCGTGGCTGAAGATCACCTCGAACACGACTTCCTGCCCCTTGGAGGCTTCCAGGCTGTAATAGTCCAGTTCCCCTTGCCTTGAGATGGTGCCGTTGACCACCACCGGAACGGCGACCGGCTGTGCCGTGGCAGGTTCCTGGTGGGGCCGGGGCGACTCGGCAATGACGGGGTCCTGGTGGATCTGCAGGTAGAGCCGGTTGGAGACTCCTCCCGCGGCCACCAGTCTCAGCGGGTGCGGACCCGGGGTGGCGTCGGAAGCAATTTCGATCTGAAGTCTGACGCGGTACTCACCGTCATCCTTCTTTGACTTGGCCTTTTCGTCGCCTTCCGCGTCCGGGGCGGCCACGGGCTCCACCGATTTCACCCGAGCGTCAAAGACATCGCGGTCCATCCAGGCGGCGTGGGCGCCGGCCAGGAACTTGCCTCGAACTTCGATCTCCAGGCTTGAGCCGGCCCTGCCGCCAAGGGGAGCCAGCGTGTGCAGTTCGGGCTCGGAGTAGGATGGCTTGGGCCGGTCGGCGCCGGCCGCCAATCCCGCCGCCAGACTCAGCAGGAACAACCCGACCATGAAACGGTTGAATCTGTGGAACGCCATGCTCTGCTCCTCGGCTTTAGCGGCCCTACCGCAAAGAATTCACGCCTCGAGAAAGAACTTCGGCGGCAAGGCCCTGGGCCAACCTGTACCTGTTGCGGACACACTCCTTCGTGGGAAGCTTAACTCTATAGATCTCATGGGGATTTGTCAACGAATGGAGCGCCGTTCCTCCAGCCACCGCTGCAGGGGCAGGCCCACGGCGGCGGTCAACACGCACAGGGCCGTATAGAATGCGCTCGGAATGGCAGCCGCCTGTCCCAGGTGAGCCATGGCCAGCACGGAACCCAGCCCGGCATTTTGCATGCCCACCTCGATCACCAGGGTCCTGCGCTGAGCCGGGGGCCATCCCAGCAGCCCGCCGGCCAGGTAGGCCACGCCATAGGCGCTCAGGTTCAGCGTCACCAGGGCCGCCATGAGGAAGGGGCCGGTCTCGGCCAGCCTTTCCCGATTGGCGGCCACCACCACCATGATGATCAAGACGATGGCGATCGAGGCCGCCAGCGCGGCCATCCGGTCCCACCACTGCGGAAACGCCGGAAGGTAGGTTCGCAGCAGGATCCCGGCGGCTGCCGGCAGCAGCACCATCCAAACCGCGCTCACGGCCAGGGAACCTGCCGGAACCTGGAGACGGGCGCCGGCCAGGATTGGCAGCCAGAAGGCCAGAATCACCGGGCAGGCCAGGGTGGCCAGGGTGGTCAAGGTAATGGAGAGAATCAGGTCGCCCTTGAACAGCAGGGTCATGACGTTGGAGGCGATGGCGCCCGGCATGCACCCCACCAGCACGATGCCGATCCGAAGGGCGGGTTCCTGGAAGGCCAGGGAAATCAGCCAGGCCGTCAAGGGCATGACGGTGTACTGGCAGATCAGGCCCAGGATGGGTCTCAGGGGGGCTCGCCGGAAGCTCTCCCTGTGTTCCGCACGCACCAGGCTTCCCACCAGGACCATGGTCAGCGCAAAGGCGGGCGCAAGCGCCGGTTCCAAATGCAGCACGGCTTCAGGTAGAAAGAGGGCGATGGTGGCGGCGATCAGGACGCTGATCAGGACTCCCAAGCCGGACCTCCGGGAAACAGGGACAGCATCCGAGGATGCCCAAACGATCAGGGGTTGGATTCAGGCTCAATGCGGAAGGAATAAACGATTCGGCGCTTGCAAAAGACTACAGGTGGACGCTGATGTCGGGACGTTGAGCCAGGTGGACGGTGTCCACGAAACGGACGTGCCGGTTTGCCAGGTTCATCAAGATCGACTGGGTCCGGGTGCCGTCTCCGAAGAACCGCACCCCCTTCAGCAGGGTGCCGTCGGTGACGCCGGTAGCCGCGAAGATGATGTTCTTGCCCGAGGCCAGCTCAGTGGTGGCGTAGACTTTGTCCGGGTCCTCGATGCCCATGCTCTTCATCCGCTCGGCCTGCTCCTCGTCCTTCACCACCAGCCTTGCCAGGATCTCTCCATTCAGGCAGCGGAGCGCCGCCGCCGTCAACACCCCTTCCGGAGCGCCGCCGATTCCCATGACCGCATGGACTCCGGTCCCGCGGAGGGCCACACTGATTCCGGCCGACAGGTCGCCGTCGGTAATGAGCCGGATTCGGGCGCCGGCGGCCCGAATATCCTGGATCAGTCGAGCATGCCGCGGGCGGTCCAGAACCACCACCACCAGGTTCTCCACGTCGCGGTCCAGCCTCTTGGCGATGGCACGGAGGTTGTCCTTGACCGAGGCGTCGATATCGATGACCCCCTTGGAGGAGGGGCCGACGATGATCTTCTCCATGTAGCAATCCGGAGCATTCAGCAGCCCGCCCTTTTCGGAGCTGGCCAGCACCGTGATGGCTCCGGGCGCCCCGGTGGCGCAAAGGTTGGTGCCCTCCAGCGGGTCGACGGCAATGTCCACCTCGTGCGTCACCTGCTTGCCTTCGACAAGGTCCTTGTGCTTGCCGACCCTTTCCCCGATGTAGAGCATGGGGGCCTGGTCCCGCTCGCCTTCTCCGATCACGATGGTCCCCTTCATGGGAACGCTGTCCATGATCTTCCGCATCACCTCCACCGCGGCCTGATCGGAGAACTCCCGGTCGCCAATGCCCATGGTGCGGGCGGCGGCGATGGCGGATTGTTCCACCACCTCGAGGAATGCGCGGGAAAGGTTCTGTGACGGTAATCGGATACGGGCCATCAAGACCTCCTGGTGGCTACTGGCGGCACCGAGGCTGGGAGCCTGGGCTCTGCGATTCCAATCCAAGAATCAGGGGTTTACGACGTTCCGGGTTTGGTTTTCGAGGAAACTCCGCACGTTTCCAACCACGGTGTCCATCAGCCGTGACCTGGCCTCCCGGGTCGCCCAGGAGATGTGGGGAGTCACCAGGCAGTTCTTGGCCGAGAGCAGGGGGTTGGTCTCGAGCGGAGGTTCGACCGACAGCACGTCGAGCCCCGCCCCGGCAATCCGACCCGCATTGAGGGCGTCGGCCAGATCCTGGTCGACGATCAGGGGCCCCCGGGAATTGTTGAGAAGAAAGGCGGTAGGCTTCATCATCGCCAGCCTCTCGGCATTGATCATTCCCTCGGTCTCGGGGAACAGAGGACAATGCAGGCTGACTACATCGGATTCCTTGAGCAGCTCTTCCACACCGGTCCAGCGAAACCCTTCATAGTCCGGAGGGTTGACGGTGATGGCGTCATGGGCGATGACCCGCATGCCCATGGCGTCGGCGATGCGGCCGACCTGCCGCCCGATGCGGCCGAATCCGACGATCCCCATGGTCCGTCCGGACAGCTCGATGAGAGGCGTCTTCCAGAAACACCACTCGATACTTCGGGACCACTCTCCACCCCGGACGGCATCGCTGTGGAGCTGCACATGATGGCAGAGCTCCAGCAGCAGCGCGAAGGCGAACTGAGCCACCGAGGCCGTCCCGTAGGTGGGCACGTTGGTCACGGGGATTCCCAGTTCCCTGGCCGCCTGGATATCCACCACGTTGTATCCGGTGGCCAGCACCCCCACGTAACAGAGCCCCTTGCCCTTGAGCCGACGCAACGTCTCCGCGTCCAGGGCGGTCTTGTTGGTCAATACGACCTCGGCGCCCCCTGCGCGCTGCAGGGTGAGCTCGGATTCGGTTCGATCGTGAACCTCGGTGGTTCCCAGCTTCTCCAACCCCTCCCATGAAAGATCTCCGGGATTCAGGGTGTAGCCGTCAAGCACCACGATTCTCATAAGTTTCCTTCCTTCCTTCCTTGGTGTGCTTTCAGTCAAGACTCGAACAGCTCCTCACAAACCTCCGGATTGACGCAGTAGCGGGGCCGCCTCCCCTGGATAACCGCCACCATGTCGTTGGCCATGGAGCGATAGATGCGCTCCATGGCCAGACTGCTCACGCCCAGCAAATGGGGAGCCCCGGTAAAGTGGGGGTGTTTGAACAGGCGGTGGGAGGTGTCGGGGGGTTCGGTGGGAAACACGTCCAGACCCACCGCTCCCAGGTGGCCGCTCTCCAGGGCGTCGGCCAGCACGTCCAGGCTTTCCACCACCCCGCCCCGGGCGGTGTTGATGAAGATGGCTCCCGGCTTCATCCGGGCAATCCGCTCCCGGTTGATCAGGCCGCGGGTCTGCTCCCCCAGGGGGACGTGCACCGAAATGAAATCGGAACGTCGCAGCAGGTCATCCAGCGGCACCAGCTCGACTCCCATCCCCTTGGCTGCTTCTTCCGTCAGGAAGGGATCGTAGCCCAGCACTTCCATCTCGAAATTCCGCACCAGCCCGGCCAGGCGACCCCCGATTCGACCCAGCCCGATGATCCCCAGGGTGTGCCCGGTCAGATCCCCCGTGCTCATCTGGTAGCGGCGCTGCCACTGACCTTGCTTGAGGATGGAGTCGGCCAACTGGACCTTCTTGACGATGGCCATCAGCAGCGCCAGGGCCGCTTCGGCGACGGCGAACCCTCCGATGGGAGCGTACACCACCGGAATCTTCCGCTGGGTGGCAAAGGCCACGTCCACCGTATCGTAGCCGACCCCGGGTCGACCGATGACCCGCAAGCCCGGGCAGTTTTCCATGATTTTTCGGGTAATGCCGCCTTCGGTGCCTCGGGCCACCAGCCCGATGGTGCCCTCCAGCAGGGTAAGCACCGTCGGTTCATCCGGAGAGGGCGAGATCTCCACCGGAGCCACCTGTTGCAGGATGTCGATGGCTATCCGATCGATGGGAGCGATGGACACGATGCGTTCAGGCTGCATGAGGGATTCTTTTCCTTGGACTCTGTCTCGTGATTGCATCCGAAAACCCCGGACGCCCGGGGCCTGACGGACCGGTTACACCGAGTGGGTGAGATAGTCGATGCGCCCGCCATCCACGGTAAGCACCTGCCCCGTCATAAAGGAGGAGTCGTCCGAGGCCAGAAAGAGGGCGACCCCCGCGATGTCGGCCGGGGCGCCCACTCGACGCAACATGGTCCGGTCGGCGATGCCGTCGACGTAGGTCCCGCTGGCTCGGGCACCCTCACGAGACATGTCGGTGAGGATAAATCCGGGTGCAATGGCGTTCACGGTGATGTTGTGGGGACCCAGTTCCCTGGCGAGCCGGCGGTTAAACATGTTGACCGCAGCCTTGGTCATGGCGTAACCGGTCACTCCGGGCATGGAGGTGCCCAGAGCGGCAATGGAGGAAACGTTGATGATCCTCCCCCGGCCTCGCTGCTTCATGCCCACGGCCACGGCCGCGGCACAGCGTATGACCCCCTTGATGTTGACGTCCACCATCCGGTCGAACCCCTCCCCGGTCGCCTCCAGCGACGGCTCCTGGTTGAGAAGCCCGGCATTGTTGACCAGAACGTCGATCCGCCCGTACTCCTCCAGTACCTGCCGTACCATGGAGTCCACCTGTTCGGCGACTCCCACGTCGGCTTGAACGCAAAGGGCGCGGCCTCCGGCCGAAGCGATGGCTTCGCACACTTCTTCGGCCAAACGCCGATTGGCTGCGTAGTTGACGGCCACCGCGGCTCCCTCCCCGGCAAACGCCAAGGCTATCGCCTTGCCTATGCCGCGAGAGGCTCCCGTGACCAGAGCCACCTTCCCTTCCAGTCTCAGTCTGGCTGCTGCCATTGGCTACCTCGCTGAATCTTTCCCGGACTTGCCTGACCGTCCGGTTCGCTTGCGCTTGCGGGCGTCAAACTCCCGTTCGAGCTCCTCGGCCAGACTGTCCAGGATCTCTTGGGTCGTTCCGGACCGTTCCTGTTTGGCCGTCCACTGCCACTGATCCAGGTAGTCATCCGTGCCGGCCAGGCCTTCGGCCATGGCTACCCGGTCGATCTCGACCTGAAAGCGGTCGGGCAACGGCCTGGAAACGCCGCGACGGCCCTCGTAGACCTTGATCTGGGCCGGAATGTCTTTCCAGAACAGAATCTGATATTGCGCCATGATTCCTGCCTGCTCCCTCTCTACTGCGCCGTCCCCGGCGTGGTGACTATTGCAATTCCCCCTTGCGATAGGCGCGCAGGAAACTCTTGCAGTGGCGATCCCTGCCCAGCAACAGATCCTCCGTCATGCGATAGGGCATGGCCTGGCGGTCCATGGAAAGGATCGCTTCCAGGTTGCTGGCCACCGGATCGATGATCCCGCTGTCGGCGCCCGCCTCCAGGGACAAAAGAATAAAGACATCGTTGATCAGCCGCCGGCGGGGCAGTCCGAAGGAAACGTTGCTCAGCCCACCGGTGATGTGGACCTCCGCCCCGTACCTGGCCCGCAACTGCCGAATGGTCTCCAGGGCATGGTGGCCGAACTGACCGTCGACCGAGATGGGGAACACCAGGACATCCACGTAGATGCTGTCCAGAGAGATCCCCCTGGCCAGGGCCGCCTCCACCATGCGCGAGGCATTCTCCAGACGCTCCACCTCGTTCTGGGGCATTCCCTTCTGCCCGGCCGCCGTCACGATGACCCTGGTGTCGTGCTCGCGGGCCAGGTCCAGGGCTTCCAGACGCTCCAGGGAAGCCGAATTCAGCAGGTTTCTCCCCGACTTGTCATGGCAGGCCTCCAAGCCGGCCTGAATGATCTCGATGTTGGAGGAATCCACCGAAACCGGCACAGGGCTCATGGCTTGCACCGTTCCAACCAGCCACTGCATGGCCTCCTTCTGCTCATTCAACTTGAGGGACACCTCGTCCACATTCAGGTCGAGGAAGTCCACCCCTGCCGATAACTGCCTATCCACCAGGTAGCGGAGATACCTGAGTCCCTCTTCCGACTCGGGACCTCCCGCCTGGGCCGCCAGGACGGCGATTTTCACATGCTTGACCCGACCCTCCTGGTAGTCCTGGGTCCGCTTGACCGCTTCCGGGATGGGCAGGTAACGGGTCTCACCTTCGGAGTTCCTGTAGAGTACCGATTCCACTCCGTCGGGATTCTGGACGATGCGCTTGCCCTTTCTCAACAAGACCCGGGTGGTGTGAATGTTTTCGCCGATGGTCGTGAACTGAAGCTGGTTCCCGTTCCTGTTCATAGCGCTGCTTTCTGGCCGCGTGGCTGAATATGGCCTGCGAATACCGTTTGTCTTGCGTACCGTTTTCGCCTTGTCTCGAAGGCTTGCGGGTCAGCGCCTTTTCGAGGGACCGGTTGGGGAGGCCTCCCCAGTCTCTCCGCCAGCCGCATGGTGGTCACGTCCCAGGAAGGCGTTGGCCCAGGCGCTGGTGCCTCTGAGCGCTCCGTTGCGAAAGACCGCCGGACGCTCCAGCATGCGTTCTTCCTCGCCGTAAGCTTTCAAACGATCGTAGGCCAATGCCCAGATACAATCCTTCTCACCTACCTCGCACTTGCCCTGGCGGGTCCCCCCGCAGGGACCGTTCCGCTGGTTCTTGGCGCACTGGGACTCCGGACATAGATAGGCGATGTCCGGCAGAGAGCAATCCCCGCAGTCGCGGCAATCGAAGCCCACTATCTTAAAAGCATGCTCCATCCCGTGCAAGGCCTTCCGAACCCCCGGACCGGACCGCTCCACCGTCCGATAGAACCCCTGACCCAGGGGAAATCCCGGGCTTTCCTTTTCAAAAACCTGCTCGTGAACCCAGCGATTGAGCTTGTAGCTCAGGGGAAGTCGCCCCTGCAGGACACCGAGGGCCTCCGGGGTCCTGGAAGCCAGGTAGGAGGGGTTGATCTCGGTGGAGCTCAGGCCGGTTTCGGGATCGCCGTCAAAGAGGTAGAACTCGTCTTCCTGCGGAAACCGGATCTCCCTGGCGAAATCCTTCCAGTCGCCCTCGGCGAAACTGTCGGCGATGGAGAGCACCCGGGCATAGTGTTCCAGCTTGAGGTGCCCACCCAGGTAGACCCCCCGATACCCCAGCCCCCGGGCGATGGCGCACTGTTTGGCTGCAAGCTCCAGGAAGAAGGCCCGTCCCTTGTCCGGAGACTTTGCCTGCTTTTCCACCAGGCTCAGCAGCTCGTCGGTCACGACCACGCCGGGGATGGCGCCGCTGTTGAAAAAGCGGGCCGCGGGCCGGCTGAGCACGTAGACGTTGGCCAGCACCGGAACCTGCAACCCGTAGTGGCTCATGGCCTTCAGCAGCTCGTCCTGTTTGCGTGAGTCGTAGCCGATCTGATTGATAATGAATTGGGCCCCGCTCCTGACCTTCAGCGCCAGCTTGAAGTATTGGGGCATCACCTCGCGTTCGTGGCGCTTGAAATTGGTGACCACCGCCCCCAGGAAGAACCGGGTGGGTGCCATGGTGGCTTCACCCCGCCCTTCTTCCGTCAAGCCGGCGTTCATGTCCGAATACATCTTCAGCAGCCCCACCGAATCGATGTCGAAAACGCCGCTGGCCTGACCCGCGTAGCCGCCGGTGGGACAGTCTCCGGACAGGGCCAGAATGTTGTTGAATCCCTCGCTGGCCAGCTTCCACCCCCGGCTTTGGAGGGCATTCCGATTCCAGTCCTTGCAGGAGAGATGGATGATCACCTCCTGGCCCCGCGCGATCAGATCGGTTCCCAGAGTGTCTGCGCTCAGCATGGCGTTGCCTCCGGGATTGTCGGTGATGCTGAGGGCATGGACCTGCGGATGCCGGGCCAGGCCGCGAGCCAGGTCCAGAACGCGGCGTCCGCTGCGCTCGGTGATGATGCCCCGGGAGGTCACCAGTTCGATGCAAGTCACAAAGGAGTCGGTCTGCTGCAGCAGGTGGGCCAGCGGCTGCTTCATCCAGGAGCCACCGGAGGGGCTGGAGTTCAAGGCCGAAGGGACCATGGCTACCCTACCTTCAGGTCGGCGGTTTCCGGAGGCATGGGCTTGAATTGGCACCCCTCCACGAAGACTTCGAAGAAATCCGGCGTCGTTTCCAGTTCGACGTGTTCGATCCGCCCGATCAGGCGTTCCAGGGATTCCCGCCGGCTGCGGGAGAGCAGCACCGCCTTGGCTCCCTGCACCGCCGCATTGCCTACCTTGACGATGCGATCCTGATCCACCGGCGCCAGGAATCCGATTTCAATGGCATTGGACACATTGACGTAGTTGGCGAAGCCCCCTGCCAGGTAGAGCCGGTGGACGTCGACCGGAGCGATGCCGAAACGACGCATGACAATGTACTGCCCACAGAAATTGGCTGCCTTGGCCTGCGCCAGATTGCTGGCATCCTCTCTGGAGAGCGTGATCCCGTGTTCCGGAACCACGTTGATTTCGAAGGCCCTGTTGGGGAAAACCCCCTTGGGTGTCATCTGATCGGTGCGGCGCAGCTCGGCCAACAGGTCGATCAGCCCGGACCCGCAGATCCCCTGGGGCTCCACGCCGCCGATGGTTCGATAGTCGAAGCGTCCGTTGACGGCGCCAATGGATTCAATGGCCCCCTCGCATCCCGGCATTCCGTACTTGACCAGGCCTCCTTCGAAAGCGGGGCCGGCCGGACAGGAGGCCGTCATCATGCGTTCTCCGTTCCCGACCACCACTTCGGTGTTGGTGCCCACGTCCACCAGCATGGTGACTTCGCCCTGGCGTTCCATGTCGATGGCCACCAGGTCGGCAGCCGTATCGGCCCCCACGTGGCTGGCGATCAGCGGCAGCCCGAAGATGCGGGCCCGGGGGTGAACCTGGACCCCCAGACTGCCGGCCTCGACGGTGAGAGCCATGCTCTGGCGCTTTCCCTCCAGAACCTCGTGCTCGATCAGAGACTTGTAGGGCTTCTGCCCGATGCTCTGAACGTCCAGACCGAAGAAGAGGTCGCGCATGGTCGAGTTGCCGGCCACCGCCACCTCGTAGATCTCCCGGCGACGAACGCGCAGCCGCTTGCAGAGCTCGCGGATCTCGAAGTTGAGACCCTTGACAATGGCCTGGTGGAGCTCGCCCTGAAACGGTCCCCCATCGTAGGAAATCCGATTCATGATGTCGCTTCCTCCGAATCGCTGCGGGTTCTCGAAGGAAGCAACCGCCAGAGTCTGGCCGTTTTCAAGATCCACCAGTTCGATCACCACGGTGGTGGTGCCCAGGTCCATGGCAAGCCCGTACAGATGTCCCCGGTAGCGGTCGATGACCTGCTGGTCGTAGACAACCTCATCGCCTCGCCGAACCACCATCGGGTCCAGCTGCAATGTCCTGACCGGGGTTGCCCGGGTGAGAATCTGGGGTTTGCGGCGCAGGGGCGCGAAGTCGATATCGCCGCTGTCGTCGACGACAGCGGATTGGCAGGCCAATCGGTAGGGGTCGCGCAGGAAGGATTCGCTGGAGCTTCGGGGACAGAGCGCCTCCATCCCCTGCTGAACTTCTACAATGCACTCATGGCAGGACCCGGTCCTGCCGCAGGAGGTAGGCACCTGGACCCGCAGCTCGTCGGCATAGTCGAACAGCGTCCTGCCCGCTTCCAGATCAAGGGTTCGCTCATTGTGCCGAATGGTGCCCATCTGAAATCCCTGCCATCGAGCTGGAACATGCACTTCGAGCACACGGTCCGGACCTGGTCACCGCCTGGGCTCGCCGCCGTCCTCGGCCTGGGTCTCCCAGGCACTGCGGTAGTCCAGCTTGTCGTCTCCGCCACACAGCAGAAGGTCTCCCTTGACCGGGGGCCGCCGCTGGTTGCGGCACCCGAACTTGGCCGTACACTGATCCAGGCGGTTTTTGTAAGGGCAGCGGTAGGTGGACAGTTCATCGGCGTGAACCACCATGCTCGAGAACAGGTCGCTGATCCGCTTCAGGCGTTTTTCGTATTCGGCCTTGTCGATTTTCTGCATAGCGGGCTACTAGGCTTCCACTTCGGCGCTCAGCAGGTTCTTGGCCAACTCGACGCAAGCCAGCGCATCCTTTCCGTACCCGTCGGCGCCCATGTCATCGGCAAACTCCTGGGTGACCGGCGCCCCACCCACCATGATCTTGACATCGTCCCGCAGGTCGGCGTCGATAAAGGCTTCGATGGTCTTTCCCATGTTGGGCATGGTGGTGGTCAACAGGGCCGACATCCCCATCAGCGAGGCCTCATGCTCCTCGATGGCATCGATGAACTCGTCGGCCGAGGTGTCCACGCCCAGGTCGATCACCACGAACCCCGCCCCGCGAAGCATCATGATGCACAGGTTCTTGCCGATGTCGTGGAGGTCGCCCTTGACCGTCCCCATGATCACCCTGCCCAGGGGCTCGACGCCCGAAGCTGAGAGGATGGGCTCGATGTGAACCATTCCCGCTTTCATGGCCCGGGCGCAGGCCAGAACCTCCGGCACGAAGATGAAGTTTTCGCGGAACTTGATCCCCACCACGCCCATCCCCGCGATCAGGCCGTCGTCCATTATTTCAAGGGCGCCGATCCCGTCTTCCAGAGCCGCGGCGGTCAGCCGATCCACGGTGTCGTTCTCACCCTCGATCAGGGCGGCGGCAATGTCCTGCATGGCGGGTCTCGCCTTGGCGAAGATGCCGACCGTCCGCTCGATCTCCTCGGGGCGTTCAAGGAATTCTTCGATCTCCTCGCGGATGAACTCGTTCTGAATGTCTGCGATATTGGCCATGATTCCCTCTCGGTCGTCTACCAGCCCTCAATTCCCCGCGGTCTGCTCCCGGGTCCAGTCTCTCACCGCCAGCGGAATCTCCTTCAGGTTCTCAATCGATGTCTGCAGCGGGATGGCGCACTCGGGCCCCACCATCTCAACCCCCGCGTCCAGGTTCTTGACCACCTCCTGGCGGACCTCTTCAGGCCCCTTGGAAAAAAGCGTCTCCGGATTGTTGATGTTTCCCACCAGGGAGATGCGGTTCTGCATGATGTCAACCGACTCCTGCGGCTCGTTCTTGGAGTCGTAGTGGAAGGCGGCCATCCCCGTCTGGGCGATATATTCCATCCGGTCCACCGTCTTTCCGCAGATGTGCAGAATGATCGGGATCCGTATCCTTTCGGCGAACTCGATGTGGAGCTCACGGAGATATCTCCTGTAGTACTCGCCGCTCACGAGGTCTCCGGTGGCGTGATCGGGCAGCGTGATGGCATCGGCTCCGGCCTCCACTTGAGCGATGCCGAACTGGATGGTGGCTTCCTTCATTCTGTCCAGGCAGAGCTTGGTTTTCCCGGGATCGTCCAGCGACATCAGCAGGAAGGGCTCCACCCCCATGCAGTGGTAGCCGAGCGACCAGGGCCCCATGGTCTTGCCGATGATGGCCACCTCGTTGCCGTACTCCTTCTTGAGGATCCTGATGGCATCCAGGACACAACGGGTATCCCGATGGGTCAGGAAATCGGAAGGAATCCTGATGTCGTCGGGGGTCTCCCAAATGGGCTCCCGCATCTTCACGGTGGGCCAGTTGTCCTTTTGCTCCCACTGGATCTTGCACCCCAGAGCCGACGAATCCTGAATGATGGTAAACACCGGCATGATGCAATCGAACCCCAGTTCGGTGTATCCGGTAGCCGCCAGGCGAGCCATGAGTTCCGCCTGCTGGTTGGCTTCGGGAAAGGGAGCGTCGACCAGGTCCATCAGCTCGACCGTTGCCACGGAGGTCGGGTTGCAGACGGGGGTGCGATCCACCGGCTCGCGCCGCAGCGCGGCCATGACTCGCTCGCGCCCGTTCATGGATGGAACCGATTGAGATCCGCTATCCATAGGACTTCCCTCCTGTATGAAAGAATCTGCCTAGTTGTTCTGGGCGCTGGGAGCGGACAGGACGCCCCGGGAAGCAGCCGCTTCCTGTTCGCGAACGATGGCCCGGACGTTGAGAGCCCGAACCAGCAGCAATCCGACCAGCGCATCTATGGACTGTCGATTGGGCAAGGCTACCCGGGCAGGCTGTCCTCCCACCAGGCCGGCCCCGCTGAGCTTGGCGATTCCGCCGGCGATATGAGCGGACCGCCTGGCAGCCCGCTCCCCTTCAGCTTCCAGCCGTACCTCATAGAGGCCCTCTCCCAGACTGGCCACCTGAACCTGGCTCTGCGATTTCTTGTCGAAGATGGTGAGAGGGCGGGGGACGACCTCCTCGCCGCTGGAACGCTTGCAGGCTTCCAGGAAAACCCTTTTGGCGGCCACCGGAAGATCACTGCCCGCGGGAAAACGCAGAACCAGCGGTTCTCCGGGAAGGGCTTCCATCCCACCCAGGACCGTCATGGCCTCGGCAATGAACCCCAGGCGCTCCCGGGTCCCCTGCAGCCGGCTATAGCTGTGCACCAGCACCTCCATTGCGGCTCCCCCCTCCCGCCTGTAGAGGCCGATGGAAATGTCGTGAAAATGCAGGTCCATCGGGACCAGCTCAATCCGCCTTCCGAGATCGACGGTCAGACCCATGACAAAATCCCCTCGGTTCCATCGCTGGTTTGGCGAGCCGGCAACCCCGATCCGCCGGCTCTACGCCTACAACGCCTCAACGCCCCTGGAAGCCCGCCCACTGAAACAAGCCTGATTTACAGGTTGTCTGACAACCTAATTATAAGGTAATATAGCGTTGGCCACCAAGTAAAGCTTTTTCCCGCCTCCAGGGAACTGCCGTAGGGAGATTGGACGCACCGCGGAGGCAGCTACCGAGCCCATGACCGTCAAATCCGCCAGGCCCGAACCCCTGCAGGAAGTGAGTCCCATTCGCCGGACCTCACTGAGCGACAAGATCATCGAACAGATCATCGATCTGATTTCTCGAAATGTGCTCCAACCCGGGGAGCGACTTCCATCGGAGAAGGATCTTTGCAAGCGCTTCGGGGTGGGTCGGGCAACGCTGCGCGAGGCCTTGCGATCACTGGCCGTGATGGGGATCCTGGACGGACGGGTCGGGGAAGGAACCTTCGTCTCCCACAACAACCAGCGATACCTGGAGCGGAATCTGCAGTGGGGTCTTCTGCTGGATCCCAAGAAGGTCGAGGACCTCCTGGAGACCCGGCTCATGCTGGAAACCCAGACCGCATTCTCGGCTGCCCGCCAAGCCACCCCGGCCAACCTGGAAGCCATGGAAGCCACGATTCAGGGCATGGAGAGCACCGTGGACCACCCGGAGCAGTACCTGCGATTCGACCTGGAATTTCACCTGCTGGTGGCTCAGGCAACCCAGAATACCATCCTGCACCACCTTGTCAGCATGACCCGAGGCTATCTCCAGGCCTGGATCAAGGAGAGCCTGGTCTCCCCCCCCTCCAGCCCCGAAGGCCGGCATCGAGCCCAATCCTCCATCCGGGAACACCGGGCCATCCTCAAGGCCCTGAAATCGGGCCGAGGCGAGCAGGCCCGCCAGGCCATGAAGACCCACATTCTCTCCAGCAGCTCCGACCTGCACCAGCACCTGGAGCAGACAACGGCTTGAAATCTTCCATCCGGTAGGCCGGACCTTCAAACGGGTCATCCGATCCACGGATACGCCCGGATGCCGGCATCGAATTTTGTTGATTTCTCACTGTTCGCAAGATAGAATCCGTGACCCGAGTGGGCGAAAGCCCACTTTTTTGTTGCCTTTCAGCCTGCGGGAAGTGAAGGATCTGCGGCTTGCTGTCGCTCGAAAAAACAACGGCTCTCATCGACGAGGTGGTTCGGGCCGAAGGGTTCGAACTCGTAGAGGTTGAACTGAAGGGTTCCCCCGGCCGCCGAATTCTGCGGATTTTCATCGACCGGGCAGGAGGAATCGACCACGACGACTGCGCTCGAATCAGCCACCTGGTGGGACCGCTGCTCGAGGTCGAGGAGGCCGTTGCGGGGAGCTACACGCTGGAGGTGTCCTCACCGGGCCTGACCCGACGGCTACGGACGCCGGGGGAGTACCAGCGTTTTGCGGGCCGGCTGGTCAAGATCTCCACCAGGCAGGCTGTGGAAGGCAGGCGGCATTTCCGTGGAACGCTGCTCGGCATGAAGGGAAGCCGGGTGGCCGTGCAGCGGAGAGATGCAACCCCGGTATTGATTCCATTGGAAGTCGTCGTCAAAGCCCATCTGGATTTCGACTTCTAGTGTTCTGTCTCAGAAGCAGGGTGGCCCTGTTTCCGAGCGCAACGGAGCATTCATGAGCACTTTGCTCTTCCAACACATCGACCTTCTCAGCAAGGAAAAAGGGATCGATCCGGAGATCGTGGTCAGCGCCGTCGAAGATGCAATTCTGGTAGCCACCCGCAAGTACTACAAGTCCACCGAGGAATTGACCTCCTCCTTTAACAAGGACACCGGCAGGGTCGAGGTTCACGCGGTCAAACAGGTCGTCGAGACGGTCACGGACCCCACCCACGAAATATCTCTCTCCGAGGCCCGACGAATTGATCCCACCGCCGCGATCGATGGAGAGGTGAAAATAGAGAAGCCCACCGATGTGCTGGGGCGCATCGCCGCCCAGACGGCCAAGCAGGTGATTCTGCAGAAAGTCCGCGAGGCGGAGCGGGAAAGCATCTTCGAAGAATACAGTCAGCGACTCGGCGAGGTGGTCACCTGCCTTGTGAAGCGGACCGAAGGCCCCGACGTGATTGTCGACCTGGGAACGGCGGAGGGTCGTCTTCCCAGGCGAGAGCAGTCGCGCCTGGAGAGCTTTACCATGGGCGACAGGATCCGTGTGGTCATCATCAAGGTGGAGAGACCCTCCAGAGGCCCCCAGGTCATTGTTTCCCGCATTGACCCGGCCTTGCTGGCCAAGCTGTTTGAAATGGAAGTGCCGGAAATCTACGACGGGACGGTGACCATCCGGGCCGCTGCCAGAGATACGGGCGAGCGATCCAAGATCGCCGTGTCCTCTCGCGACAAGGACGTCGACCCGGTGGGGGCCTGTGTGGGAATGAAGGGGTCGAGAGTTCAGGCCATCATCCGTGAACTCCACGGAGAGAAGATCGACATTATCCCCTACTCCGAGGACACCATCAACTTCGTCATGAACGCCTTGAGCCCCGCCAAGATCAGTCGCGCCTCCGTTCTGGATGCCGAGGACAGGCACCTGGAAGTCATCGTGGAAACGGATCAGTTGTCGCTGGCCATCGGAAAAAAAGGCCAGAACGTGCGCTTGGCGGCAAAGTTGACGGGTTGGAAGATCGATATCAAGAGCGAAGAGGAGAAACGGGCCGAGATTGAAGATCAGATGGCTCTGCTGTCAGCCAAGACACCGCTCTCCGAGTTGCCTGCCCTTTCGCCGGGCATCCTGGCCAGGCTCACGGAAAGCGGTATCGAGACCATTGAGGAGCTGGCCGACACGCCCATTGCGGATCTGACCGACATCAAGGGGGTTGGCCCCAAGAGCGCAGAAAAGATCATCTCTTCGGTGAAGGACTACTACATTCAGTATACCGAAGCAGCCGAAGCCAGAAGGGCGGCTGAAGCCGAAAAGAGGGCCGAAGAGGAGAAAGCCAGAAGGGAGGCCGAAGCCCGCGAAGCCGCGGAGCAGGCCGAGGAGGCCGAGGAGGCCGCAGGCTCGCTCGAGGCCTCAGACCCTTCGGAAGCCTCCTCGGAGGAAGCTGACGGCGCGGAGTCGGAGAGTTCAATGGCGCAGTCGGGCTCGGACGAAAACGGCCCTGAAACCGATGAGGAGGAAATCGGGGGCAGCTAACGACTGCCTGCGGAGGTTTTGTGAGCGAAAAGACCCGGTTGTTAAAACTGGCGCCGGAGATCAAGGTCGAAGTCAAGGAGATCGTCGCCTACCTGAAGCTGGAGGGGATGAAGAGAGTCTCGGCCAGCAGTTTTGTGGGGGCAGAAGTCGTCCAGGACATCAAGGACCACTTCTCCGGCAAAAAAGCGCAGAAGACCAAGCCATCTGCACCAGAGAAACCGACCCAGGTCGAAACCGCGGAGAAGCCTCAACCCGCACCGGCTCCGGAAGTCCCGGCCAAGACCGAGGCGGCTGCTGAGCCGGCCCCGGCGGACGCCCCTCCAGAGACCGGTCCGCCACCACCCGTCGAGGTCAAACCCGGGCCTCCGGTACCTGAGACTGTCCCGGCGGCGGCCACCCCGGCCACCCCTCCCCCGGCCACTGACCAACCCGCCGTCGTTCTACAGCCAGCCGCCAAATTGGAGCCGGGGAGCACAAAACCGAGCCCCGCGACCGGCACGGTGATGCCGCCCAGGAAGCCCGCGGGCGTAGAGCGACCTTCACCGACCGAAACCATCCGCCAGCACCTTTCCCGATCGGGCCAGATCCGGACCCGGCCGTTTCTTTCCCGGTCTCGGCAGGGAGCACCGGCCCGGCCTCTCAGCCCTCCCACGGGAACCAGGTCCCCTTCCGGCTTCCCGCCGCAGCGCCGGCCTCTGACGCCGTTTCCCGGCCGTCCGCCCGGTCCCGGCGGGCCACCCCGGGACAACCGGCGGACCAGGCCGGGCCAGCGGCGTCATGGCGGTCGGCATGAATCTCGGGAAGGCAGATTCGCTGCACGGCAGGCGCCGTCCGTAGCCCGACCCGAACCCTTCCAGCCGATTCCCATTAACCGCTCCGTCACCCTGACCGAGGGCGTCACCATCAAAGAGCTGGGGGAACGGCTGGAAGTCAAAGCCAAGGATCTGATCAAGCGACTACTGGACAAGGGTATCTTCGCCACCATGAACCAGACCTTGGACGAGGCTCTGGCCAAGGACCTGAGCGCGGATTTCGGGGCGGAAGCCTCTATCGTCAGTTTCGAGGAAGACGCCGAGTACGAAGCCATTGCCGAGGAAAAATCGGAGAATATCGCGCCGCGACCGCCGGTGGTCACCATCATGGGCCACGTCGACCACGGCAAGACCTCCCTGCTGGATGCGATCCGTGAAACCGACGTCACCTCCCAGGAAGCGGGTGGCATCACCCAACACATCGGAGCCTACCAGGTCGAAAAGAACCAGCGCCTGATCACCTTCCTGGACACTCCGGGCCATGAAGCCTTCACCATGATGCGAGCTCGGGGAGCCAAGGTGACCGACATCGTCGTCCTGGTGGTGGCGGCGGACGACGGCGTGATGCCTCAAACGCTGGAGGCCATCAACCATGCCAGGGCCGCCAAGGTTCCCATGGTCGTGGCCATCAACAAGATCGACCGACCCAATGCCCAGGTGGACACGGTCAAGAAAAGTCTGGCCGCCAACGGGTTGACACCGGAAGACTGGGGCGGAGACACGGTAACCGTGGAAGTCTCCGCCATAGAAAAAACCAACCTGGACCTCCTGCTGGAGATGATTTTGCTGGTCGCCGATCTGCAGGCTCTCAAAGCCAACCCCCAGCGAACGGCCATGGGAACGATCGTGGAAGCCAAGCTCGACCGAGGCAGAGGCCCGGTGGCAACCGTCCTGGTTCAAAACGGCACCTTGAAGGTCGGGGATCCCTTTATCGCCGGCCCGGTCACGGGAAAAGTCAGGGCCATGCTGGATTTCCACGGCAAGCCGGTGCAAGCCGCCGTTCCCTCCATGCCTGTCGAGGTCCTGGGGCTTGAATCGGTTCCCCATGCCGGCGACCTGTTCCAGGTGCTTAGCGATGCAAGCAGAACCAGGCAAATCGGCAACCTGCGCCAATCGAAGCTTCGGGAGAGCCAACTGGCCAAGACGGCACGACTCACGCTGGAACACCTGCATGAGCAGATGAGCGAAGGCGTGGTCAAGGAGCTTCCCATCATTTTGAAGGCCGACGTGCAGGGTTCGGTGGAAGTCGTGTCGGAGACCCTCTCCAAGCTCAGCAACGACAAGGTCAAGGTGAAGATCATCGACCGCGGCACTGGAGCCATCACCGAAACCAACGTGCTTTTGGCCTCGGCCTCCAATGCCGTCATCGTCGGATTCAACGTCAGGCCGGAGAAGAAGGCATCTGAACTGGCGTCTCAGGAGGGTGTCGACATTCGCCTGCATACCGTGATCTACAAAATCAGTGACGAGATCCGGAATGCCATGCTGGGCCTGCTGGACCACACCTTCAAGGAGATCTGGCAAGGCACCGCCCAGGTCAGAATGACTTTCAAGGTTCCCAAGGCAGGAATGGTGGCCGGCTGCTATATTTCCGACGGGAAAGTTTCCCGAAACTCCAAAGCGCGGTTGCTGCGAGACAATGTCGTAATCTACGAAGGCAAGATCGCCTCCCTGAGGCGCTTCAAGGACGACGCCGGAGAAGTTCGCTCGGGACTGGAATGCGGCATCGGCCTGGAGCGGTTCAGCGACATCAAGAACGACGACGTCATCGAGGCCTTCACCATGGAAAAGGTCGCTCCGCAGATGGATTGAGGCAGCCCGGCTCCACCGAAGCCCGCCATGAACATCGGTTTGCTCACCCTTGAAGTTGTCATCCCCTATGCCCAGTCGCTCAAAGACAAACGCCAGGTGATCCGCAGACTGCGGGACCGCCTCAAGAAGTTCAATGTCTCCGTAGCCGAGTGCGGACACCAGGACCTCTGGCAGCGATCGACCCTGGGTATCGTTGCCATCTCTTCCGATCACGCCATCCTCGAACGCACCCTGCAGACGGTGACCGATGAAGCCGAAAGAATCCTGGAGGGAAATCTGGCTCAATGCCAGATAGAGTTTCTATGAAATCCCCCTCGAGACGGCCGGATCGGGTCGGCGAAATGCTTCGGATGGCCATCAGCCAAGTCATTTTGCGCGGCTTGAGGGATCCCAGAATCGGCTTGGCCACCGTCACCGAGGTCAAGATGAGCGCCGACCTCAAGAAAGCCACCGTCTTCGTCAGCGTGCTGGGCAGCCGGGAAGACCGCGAACAGACGCTGCTGGGCCTCAACCGGGCCTCAGCCCACATTCGCCATGAAATCGGCTCCCAACTGAAGCTGAGAGCCACCCCGGAACTGGACTTTCAATACGATCGCTCCCTGGAGTACGGAGCGCGGATTGAAGAACTGCTCGAGCAGACCAGAGCCGTCGATTCCCCCGACCAGTAATAGGTGTCCTGTCTCCCGCAACCTCCATGAATGGACCGCTCACGGGCTTCCTTGTCATCGACAAAGCGGAAGGCATGACCTCGCACGCGGTCGTTCAGCTCATCCGCCGCCAGATACAGATCCGGAAAATCGGCCACCTCGGAACTCTCGACCCCATGGCCACCGGGGTATTGCCCTTGGCAGTCGGTCGCGCCACCCGATTGGCGCGATTCCTCATGGGCGGCAGGAAGGTCTACGAGGGAACCATCCAGTTGGGGCTGACTACCGACACCTATGATCGCCTGGGTCAACCCACATCCGAATTCCGGCAGCCCCGTATTGCGCCGGACCACCTCCGGACCGTGGTCGAATCCATGGTTGGCGAGCAGATGCAGTCTCCTCCCCCATACTCGGCCAAGAAGATCGGTGGGCGGCGTGCCTACCGACTGGCCCGGCAGGGACTCCAAGTCGAGATTCCTCCCCAGCGGGTTCGCGTTCACCAATTCAGGTTTCGCCAGGGCTCGGCGGACACCGTCGATTTCGAAATCCACTGCTCGCCGGGAACCTATGTCCGCGCACTGGCCCACGAACTGGGACAGAAGCTGGAATGTGGAGCCCATCTCTCCAGGCTGCG
>JAPPDF010000083.1 GCA_028875575.1 Acidobacteriota bacterium | reverse complement strand
GCCATGGAAAATGCCAGGAGACCCTCCTCGGGAGAGACGAAAGGGCGACCGAGCCTGAAGCGTCGCACCCCCGGCGAGGTCGGAGTGGAGGACGAACCTCAACCGGAAGATGACGATCGTCCCCGGTTGAAACGCCTCTCCTGATCCGGAGCGATTGCCGGGAAAACCCGGGGAGCTTACGCTGTCGTCAACTCTCAAATCCCGGACGCTGGGGGCGCTCGGGACGTCCCTGGCGTCGATCCCTGCCGCCGAATCTCCCGCCTTCACGGCCGCGAGAACGGCCGCGCCTGCTCCCTCGCATCTGATTCATCGCCTGCCGGAACTCAGCCAGCGTCACCGCGCCGTCCCCGTCGGCATCCAACCTTCCCAGATTCCCTCGCATTCGTTCCGGAATCTCGTGCCCACTGAGCTTGCCGTCGCCATTGGCATCGCGGCGCTGAAAGATCCAGGCAGGATCGAAACCGCCACGGCGCCGGCGCTGGCCATCGAATCGACCCGGGCCGGGCGGCACTTGCGAAGCTGAAGGAGTTTCCCGGACCTCCGGAGCAGGGGCGGCTTCAGCCGGTTGCCCAGCGGAACGGTCCTGATCCTCCTTGAGTGTCAGGCAGTAGAGATTGAGGTTGGAACGCAGGAACAGGCGACCCTGGCTGATGGCCGGCGTGGCGCTGAAGTCCTCGCCCTCTGCGCCCATGTTGTTGACGGCCAGGAGTTCGAATCGCTCGCTGGCCTTGAGCACGAAGACCCGTCCGGAGCGCGTCACAAAATAGACTTTGCCGTCGCCAATGACGGGAGATGCGTAGTCGCCTCCGAAGCCGCCTCTTCTGGAGCTCCTCCGAGTTGCAGAGCCGGCGCCCTCGGCGCTCAGGCGGGCCTTGAATATCTCGTTGCCGGTTGCGGCGTCGATACAGGTGACGATTCGGTTCGAGAATGTGTAGAGCCGCCCCTGGTAGAGGATGGGTGTTGCCGTCCGGTTGGCGTGACGGGCAGACCAGACGATGCGAGATGCGGTGACGTCACCCTTTCCTCCTGCCCGAACGGCTATCCCGCCGGCGCCCCCTGCGCCGGACTCGACGGAATAGACGATCCCTTCGTTGGAAATCGCGCTGGAATTGGCATTTCCGGATGACAGCCCCGAGGAATACCAACGCAGCCTGCCGGTGTTCGGGTTAAGGCCCCAGATCTCACTGGGGACCGCGATCACCAGATCTGTCCGGTTCAGGCCAGCCTCAGCCAGTGCGGGAGTGCCCCAGGTGGCGTTCAGTCCTGCTGCCTCCTGTCTCCAGACTTCTTCCCCCGTCTTCCTGTCCAAGGCTACCAGGGCTTCGCTTTCGGCCCCGGCCGTAACAATGAGCAGATCCTCATAAAGGATGGGGCTGGAAGCGGACCCGCGGCCTTGGGGGTCCGATTCCATGCCGATGTGCCTCTGCCAGACCTGCTTCCCTTTCATGTCGAAGCAAAAGGCTCCGCTCTTGCCGAAGAAGACATAAACGTGCTTTCCATCGGAGACCGGTGTGTGTGAGGCATAACCGTGTTCAGTAATCCTCCCGCTGTAGCCGATTTCCGGCAGTCGGGCCGCAATGGCTGCCGACCAGAGGGTCTTGCCGCTGTGACGATCGATGCAGGTCAGGTGACGGCGCAGTTGTTTCAGATCGCCGGGGTTTCTGCGATCCCTTCCGTATCCCGACCAGGAGGTTACAAAGATCTTGTCGCCAACCACGATGGGGCTGGAGGAACCCGGACCGGGCAGCGGAATCTTCCATTGCAGGTTGCGGGTCCCGCTCCAGTGGGTGGGGAGGGAATGCTCTTCGGTGCTGACCCCATCGCCGTTCGGCCCTCTAAAACGAGTCCATTCGGCGCGAAGGTCCGACGACCACAGAACCACGGAAATGGCCGCCATCATCTGAATTAACGGTTTTCGGCACACTGGGAAGCTCCTTTGCCTGAAGGGGATTTCTTCGGTGTTCTGCCGGCTGGTGGGGAATTCTTCGACATCTGAAGGTAGAACGAGCGGCCTTCCTGCCCGGTTTCACCGAAATTACCGCGACGACCCCTATCCCGCGACAGGCCGACGCCGCAGCGGTTCCGAACTTGACCACAAAACTTTACACGGGATTGACCGACTCTTTACATCGCTTTCGCCCTCACTTGCGTCTATAGAAATGTCAGTCGCACCGGGTGGCGAGTCGGCCGTCCGAGTGCCTAAGCAAACGGGCCGTAAGCGATTCAACCGTTGGTTGGAATCCGGGCCGAAATTGGACAAGGAGGACCAGAACGATGAAAACAAAACAGAAGGTCACGATTTTCTTGGTGGCGGCGCTCATGAGCCTGCCGCTGGCGTCCTGGGCCGGCGACCTGGTACCGGCCAAGACCGAAGTTGAGAGTCCCGGGGGCCAGGACCAGAGGCCGCTGGAGGGAAAAATCCGGCACGAACTGGTGATGCTCCCCTACTTCAGCGTCTTCGACCACCTCGCCTTTCAGCTCGATGGCGATGAGGTCCGGTTGATGGGCCAGGTCACCAGCCCAAGCTTGAAGAATTCGGCGGGAAGAGTCGTTCAAGCCATCGAGGGAGTTTCCACCGTCGTAAACGAAGTCGAGGTGCTGCCGAACTCTCCCAATGACGACCAGATACGACTGGCTGTTTACCGTGCCCTTTACAACCTGGACAGCCGCCTTTTCCCCTACAGCCTGGGGGAGTACGATGCCATCGGCATCATCGTGAACAAGGGAGATGTGACCCTGGTCGGCACGGTCATCAGTGAGTCGGACAAGCAATTCGCCTTTCTGAAGGCTTCAGGGGTTCCCGGAGTGTTCTCGGTGACCAATAAGCTGGTCGTGCAGAAGTCCTGAGCCTCGACCGGTACAAGTCGGAGGTGGGGCGCCCGAATCTGCAGTGTCCCACCCTCGGTTTGCCCCCTCGGCGAGAGGCCGATTCCCCCAGTAATCCTCACCAACCCGTTCCCCCGATCCGCCAGTTCGTTCCGACAATCCCTCAACGGGAATGGCTCCCATCCTCGATCGTTGGGAGTTCCGGTCCGTCGGCTTGGTGGCTCGACCGAATCTGTGCTACTTTCAAGTCTCGTTTGAGTGGCAAGGAATGTCCCGGCGCAACGGTTCGGGAGAATCGTGGCTCAATCCAGCTCACCAACCAGGCAGGCCCCAATATACGAACGACTGGGTCTCCGCCCCTTCATCAACGCGGGAGGCAGCTATACCCGGTACGGCGGCTCCCTCATGGCTCCGCAGGTGATTCGGGCCATGGAGGAGGCCTCCGGGCGATACGTCTCCATCCAGGAACTGCAGGAAGCTGCCGGACAGCAGATTGCCGCCTGGCTGGGCGCCGAGGCGGCATTGGTGACTTGCGGCTGCGCCTCAGCGTTGACCCTGGGGACCGCCGCCTGTGTGACCGGGTGTGACGAAGAAAAAATGAGCCGTTTGCCGGATACACGGGGAACGAAGAACGAAGTCGTACTGCAGAAGTCCCACCGGGTGGAATACGATCACGCCGTTCGCAATGTTGGAGTCCGGTTGATTCAGGTCGAAAGCCGGCAAGAATTGGAGGCCGCCATCGGTTCCAGGACTGCCATGCTTTTTTTCCTGAACATGGCCCAGCACCGGGGCCAGATCCAACGAAAGGAGTTTGTTGAAATTGCCAGGAAAGCGGGGGTGCCCTGCCTGATCGATGCCGCGGCCGACATTCCGCCGCCTGAAAATCTCACGAAACTGATCGCGCTGGGGTTCGACCTGGCGGCTTACAGCGGAGGCAAGGGGGTCCGGGGCCCGCAATCCTCCGGTCTGTTATTGGGCCGCAAGGACTTGATAAGAGCTGCCTTTCTGAATGCATCCCCCAATCCCGACCGTATAGGACGGGTGTCCAAGGTCGGTAAGGAGGAGATCGTCGGTCTATGGAAAGCTCTGGAACTCTACTT
>JAPPDF010000082.1 GCA_028875575.1 Acidobacteriota bacterium | reverse complement strand
TCCCCCCTTGAGGGGGAGTCGCAGAAGCCGAGCCGAATGGCGAAGGCTGATGCGGTGGGGGGTCGACGCCGGGCTGCCAGGGCGCGGCGGGCGGTCACCTCAGGGCTCCGCAGCGCTACTGGCCGGATCGCCGAATACCCCGTCGCGAAAGAAACTCCCGATAGCCCGAGAAGGCAGCGTTGACGTCCTCTTGGGTCAGCCCGTAGTTCTTTAGATCGTAGCGATGCCGCCGCTCTTTACGGCGCCGCTCCGCCTGCCGGAACAACCAATCATCCATCGCGTGAATAGCCGACCGCTTGAGCGGCCAGTTGAATCGCTCATAGATTCTGTGGACAACCGCCAGCGGATCTTCCACCAGATCAACGTAGTTCACGTCCATCCAACGGTGCTCCTGTTCGGGGTGAGTCTCCCGGAAAGGCACGGCCTTATCCATCATGCCGCTCATGAAAGCCAGTTGCTCGGCGCCAAGTTCATGGGCCGGACGAGGCTCGGAGTCAATGGAGCGCACCCGCGCGACCAAGCTGTTCCAGGATCCCATGAACTTCTCCGGTTCGCGATGGGTCTGGATGAACAAGGCATCCGGATATGTCTCGATCAGGCTCTCCAATTCCAGAAGATGAAAGGGCATCTTGAACAGCCACTGCCCCCGGAATTCGGGTTGGCGAATACGCCGTTGCCAGGAGAAATGTCGAATGACACGACGATGGAAGGCGTAGGCATTGCCAAATCCACATCCGGCCAACCAACGTCCGAATGCCGGCACATGGAATCGAACGGTTGAGACCCATGCGGCAAAAGCCATCCTGAAGATCGGAAAATCCTCCTCGGGCTCATCGATATTGAAGTCGTGAACTCCCTCGAAGGCCTTCACGATCTCCGATGCCTTCAGCATTTCCTCGGTCCGATCCCGGCGGGGGTCGTTGAGCGTACCTGCCACGGTGGCATATTCAGGCACCGAGAGGACCGGGTCGCCCAGCTCATGGAGTCGCAGCACCCAAAACCGTTTGTCGCGGGACATGAGGCGATGCAGGTAGGTGGTGCCGGTGCGATTGATCCCGACGATAAAGACTGGAGACGTAACCGGCTCCTGTCCGATTTCCGGGTATTGACACCATTCGCGGGCCAAGTCGGCTCTGCTGCGAAGCAACCGGGAAATATCGTAGATGACGGTGCCGAGCTTGTCGTCCAACACTCTTGATTCCGGCGCCTTTATCGCCTGAACCATCTGGCGCAGACCGCTTCGTACCCATTCGGGATAAGCCTCTTCAAAGGCCACGCCCGCGCGCTCGGCGTAGGTCTCAGCCCGGCCGACCAGGCAGTCGAAGTCCAGGCGGCTTTGTGGCACAGGATGCGGCCACTGCTGCCGGTGACGCCGCGTCCAAACGCTGTAGCTCTTGGCCATGGTGATCAGTCCCGGCCATCTGACAGGTGTCGGACAGTCCTCTCGCAGGGCACGGTCGCAGACGGGCAGCGATGTTGTCGACTTGCTGTCGCTGAACCAGTAGGGCGCAAAGTGATCGACCAGGGCCCAGTGTCCCTGCAGCGGCGAGTCCTCGCCACGCCCTTGGCAGGCGCGCTTGAACGACCCGTATGAGACCTCCGGCCAATACAATCCGAAGTCGGCAGGCTCAAGTTCGTGGAGAGACAGCTGAGGGTTGCAGCAGTGGTAGATCGTGAATCGTCGCCGTGGGTTCAACGAAATGGCCGTAACGATTTCACTCAGGGTATCGACGGCCTCATTACTGTGCTGAATCGTGAATCCAGGTGGCATCATTTCGACGTCGACGACCGACGAAAAAATACGCACGGTGATGTCGTTCGCCTGGGCAAATCCCGTACTGGCCTGACCGATTCGCGGCAACCGGAAAATCGCCACCGGCAGGCCTGCACGCTGGGCATGCAGCAGGCTCTGCTCGGCCACGAGCTTGCTCCATGGATAGCCCAGCAGTCCCAACGGGAAAATCCTTTTCATGTCGGCAAGGTCCGGCTGCATCTGGTCCTCGATGCGGCTGCCGGCGAACTCTCTTGCGAAGGCACAGAAGTACTGAGGAAAGACGCCCATGGTCGAAGCGTAGAACAGGTGCTTGGTGCGTGTGCGCAGGCACAATTCCAGGACGCTGCGAACGCCGAAAGTATTGATCTTTCGGATGGCGGCGTAGGGCGAAGCCAGGGTCAGATCGGCGGCAAGATGGTAGACGGCGTCGATCCGATGACACAGGGAATCGAAACCCGCTTCGCTCAGCCCGAATCGCGCTTCTGTCATGTCGCCGATCACCACGCGGATGCGCGGCGCCAGAGACTCTTCCCAGATTTCAGCCTGCTTCAGGGCTTCCCTCAAGCGCTGGAGTCCATGTTCGATGTTGTCGGCCCGGATAAGGCAGTGCACCACCAGATCGGATTTTTGACGCAACAGCTCACGCAGGAAGAAACGGCCAATGAATCCCGTGGCACCGGTCAGCAGGACCTCTCGAAAATGAGCTGGCGAGACAGGATCGGACCGCGATCCCTGGCTGGTCGCTGTATGAACGAATCGACGCAGACCATCGAGATCTCTCTGGCATTGCGGTGGCAGCGCACCGGCCAGCGGAGCCACGGTTCCGCTGTCGGTGGATCTTTCGGGCATGATCTCGTTCCTTCGATCCTGTAGGTAGGGGGCAGTCCTTTACACCGCCGCCGAGTGGGTGAGCTGATTCGACGGGGAGTTCAACGCGATTCGGAACGACTCCAAAGCCGGCTCGATTCCATCGCCGTGATAGCGAAAGTCATCTGGAATCGATTTGCAACGGGCCTGGGCTCGCGCCAATACCTCCTGCCTCCGAGGTCCCGCTGTCTCCACTTCCTGAACCGAACGCGAAACCGTTTCCCTGAACATGTCCAATTCTGCCAACAGAAACGCCTTGAAGTCGTGTATTGCCGTCTGCTGACGGGTGATCTTTTCGAAGTGGAAGCCCAGGGCAGCCAGGCGAATCGCCTCCGGGAGCATGCGGGGATGGTTTCTGGAAACTTTGGCGATGAACTTGGTAAAGGCCGGCACCTGCTGGGAGGAGAGTTGCCGACGTACGGACATGATGGCCAGATAGAGCGTGTTGCTGCCCACCGGCTTCAGCAAGTGCGGAATGGGGCGAAGATGTTCCAGTAACGTCAAGCAGCGCTGGAAGTACTTCTCGAGGGTCGGGTCGTAGATGGTGGTGATGACGCGCCGGTACCCCTCCATCAATGTCTCGACATCCATCTCCGGCTTGAAGTTGAGGGAGACATTGACGCTGGTCAGGTTCAGGACTCCCTCGGTGCTGGTTCCAACGGAATCTTCCAGGAGCCGGTTCTCCCTTTTCAGACGTTCCCACAGATTCGTGTCTTTCAGGGCGGTAAGCAACCCGACCATGGCCATGGGAATGCCGACTTCCTGAATAAAGTCGATCTGGGCATCGAACGCGCCCTCGTCATCATCATCCAGGCCCAGGATGAATCCGCCATCGACTCGCATCCCTTTCTGTTGAATCTTGCGAACGGAACTGAAGAGGTAATTCTCTTCCCGCTTGCTGACGTTCTGGGGTTTCTTCATTTTGCGCAAAGCCTTGGGATTCGGCGTCTCAATACCCAGAAACACGGAATCGAAGCCGGCTTCAACCATGCCGTCCATCAACTCATCCATGCGGGCCAGATTGACACTGGCCTCGGTGAACAGGGAAAACGGATAGCCACGATCCCTTTGCCATGCGGCAATCTCAGGCACCAACTTCATCGCCTCTTGCTTGTTGCCGATGAAGTTGTCGTCAACCAGAAAAACATGGCTCCGCCAGCCCAGTCGATACAGCAATTCAAACTCGTCCAGCATCTGATCGGGTGCCTTGGTGCGGGGCACGCGGCCATAGAGCTTGGTGATGTCACAGAACTCACAGTCGAAGGGGCATCCCCTCGAGAACTGCACGGACATTGAGTAGTATGCGTGCAGGTTGATGAGGTCGAAGCGTGGGACCGGGGTCCGGGTCACATCCGGCTTTCGGGGCTCGCGATAGATGGCTTTGGCGGTGCCGTTTTCAAGGTCGCGCAGAAAATCGTCGAAGGTCTCTTCGACCTCATCCAGTATGAAATGGTCTACGCCTGCGATCTCTTCATGGTAGGTGGTGGGATAGGGGCCTCCGGCCACCACGGGGACACCGGCCCGGTTGCATCGCTCGATAAGGCTCTGCAGGGATTCCCGTTGTACGATCATGGTCGAGGTAAACACCAGATCCGCCCACTCCAGATCCCGCTCTTCCACGGGAGTCACGTTCATGTCCACGACACGGAGGTCGTATTTTGACGGGAACATGGCGGCTACGGTGAGCAGACCCAGCGGTGGAAAGGCCGCCTTGATGCCGAAAATCTCCAGCGCAAAATTCACTCCCCAGTAGGAGGGAGGATACTCGGGATACACCAGAAGCGCGTTCGGCATGGAACCGATCTCCTCGGACAGTGCAAATCCGGGGCGGCATTCTACATTGAGGCCGAGTGGGTGAGTTGGTCCGCCTGAGTATCCACAGCGACTCGGAAGAACTCCAAAGCAGGCTCGATTCCGTCGCCCGGGTAGCGAAAGTCTGCGGGAATCGATTGGTTGCGCGCCTGGACTCGCCCGAACAGTTCCTGCCTCCGGGTTCTGATTTCCACCGCGCCGGGAACGGAATGGGAAACCGTTTCCTTGAAGGTTGCCAACTCGCCCGTCAAATACGCCTTGAAGTCGTGGATCGCCATCTGTTGACGGGTAGCCTTTTCAAAATGGTAGCCCAGGGCGGCCAGGCGAATCGCCTCCGGGAGCATGCGGGGATGGTCCCTGGTGACGTTGGCCATAAACCGCATGTAGGCCGGGACTTGCTCGGTGGAAAGCTGCCGGCGCAAGCCCATCATGTTCGCATAAAGCGCGATCTTGCTCTGCGGTTTATGCAAGTGCGGAACGGGTGTTACCTGTTCGAACAACGTCAGGCAACGCTCGAAGTAATTCTCCAGTGTCGGGTCGTAGACAGTGGCGGTCACGCGCCGGTAACCCTCGATCAACGCCTCGGGATCCATCTCCGGCACGAAGTTGAGGGCCGTCGAAGTCGTCCCGATGGAGACGTCCAATAGCCGGTTTTCCGCCTGCAGCCGCTGATACAGATCCGTTCCCTTCAGGGCCGTCAACAGACCGATCAAGGCCATCGGGATTCCGGCCTCCTGGATGAAATCGATCTGGGCGTCGAACACGCTCTGGTCGTCCTCATCCAGGCCCAGGATGAATCCCCCCATGACCTGCATCCCCTTCTGCTGGATCTTGCGGACGGAATGGAGGAGGTAGTTCTCATCCCGCCGGTTGACGTTCTGTGGCTTCTTCATCTTGACCAGGGCCTTGGGATTAGGCGTTTCAATACCCACGAACACGGAATTGAAGCCGGCTTCGATCATGATGTCCATCAGTCGATCCATGCGGGCCAGGTTCATGCTCGCTTCGGTGAACAGGGAGAAGGGATAGCCACGGGCCTTCTGCCATTTGGCGATCACCGGCAGCAGCTCCATCGCATCTCGCTTGTTGCCGATGAAGTTGTCGTCAACCAGGAAAAGACGGCCTCGCCAGCCCAGTTGATATAACGCCTCAAACTCATCCACCATCTGATCCGGCGACTTGGTGCGGGGCACACGGCCGTAGAGCTTGGTGATGTCACAGAACTCGCAGTCGAACGGACATCCCCGCGAGAACTGGACGCACATTGAGTGGTAGCTCTTCATATCGAGAAGATCGAACCGTGGAACCGGCGTCCGAGTCACATCCGGTTTTTGCGGTTCACGATAGATTGGCTTGGCCCTGCCGTTTTCCAGGTCGCGCAGGAAATCGCCAAAGGTTTCCTCGACCTCATCCAGCACAAAATGATCTACGCCTTCTATCTCGTCGTGAAATGAGGTGGGATAGGGCCCTCCGGCCACCACGGTAATGCCGGCCCGGTTGCTCCGCTCGATGACCGTTCGCAGGGATTCTCTTTGAACAATCATGGTGGAAGTAAACACCAGGTCCGCCCACTCCAGGTCCGACTCTTCCAAGGGAGCCACATTCATATCCACGACGCGCAGTTCGTATTCCGGCGGAAACATCGAGGCGACGGTGAGCAGGCCCAGAGGCGGAAAAGCCGACTTGATGCCCAGCATATCCAGGGCATAATTCGCCCCCCAATAGGAAGGAGGGTTTTCGGGATAAACCAACAGAGCGTTAGGCATGGCGAGGTTCTCCTCTGCCACTCATCCGGCGTGCGTGTCGGCCGAGGCTCGCACAATCCCGGTTTCCAAACGGCGGCCGTTCGGAAAGTGGTCCTCGCGCGCGTTGGCAAAAGCCGACGGCGCCCGGCGAAGGTGCCGCTGGACAGTATGCGTAGCGTCCTCGGTGTCAACCCTGTCCGTTTCGGCCTGGTCCTGCTCAACATCAGCCGTCCCATGGACGATCGCCTGTGCCAGAGACAGCGAGGAAGCTGTCGTCATCAACTCGAGCGCGCTCACCTGGTAGTTGAACTGCGTCTGGATAAACGTCCCAAGTTCGGCAACCGAGATGGAGGTGAGCCCGAAGCTGGACAACGGTTCCTCGACGCCTCCCTCTTCGTGGCCGCAGAGTTCGGCGACCTTTTCGGCGATCTGCGCTACGACGCCCTCGACTGTCAACTGGCTGCTCGCTTCACCCTCGAAGGCATCCTGGTTGTTCATCAAGCGCCCGGCCCTCATATAGTCCGGAGCATTGAAAGTCCACGGCGGCCGGGTGAAGAAGATGGTCATCAGATGGTCCCGGTCGCCGGCCGAACGCAAGGCGTAATCGAGGTTGCCTATGGCGGAATCGCTGCTGACCGGTGGCGTACCGACAGCCCTCATCATTCGCAACAGGTGAAGATTGCGAGCGGCCATTCCGACCTCGGCCACGGCTGCCAGGCTGTAGGACAGACCCGGCAGGCCCTGCAGCTTCCTCCAGGCAACCAGTCCGTCCACGAACGCGTTGGCGGCGCTGTAGTTGATCTGCCCGAAGTTGCCGAAGGTGGAGGAGATCGAAGAGAAAAGGACAAAGTGATCCAGCGGATGGCCGGCGGTGGCCCGGTGCAGATGCAGCGCGCCACGAGCCTTGGGCGCGAATACTCGGGTCACGGATTCACCGGAGGTGTCGGCCAGCAGCCGGTCGTCCAGCATTCCGGCGAGATGAAAGACCCCCTTCAGGGGTTTCTGCAGTTGGGCCACACAGCGCCGAACGTCCGCTTCAACGGCCACGTCGCCCGAAACAATGTCGATTTCGACATCCTGATTCATGTTGATCAGCGTAGTCGACCTGCGAATCCACTCGACGCTCCGGCGTCGCTCAGGATCCCGGTCCATCAAAGTGAGATGGCGAGCTCCCGAGGCTACCAGGTAGGGCAACAATCGAAGCCCGAAGCCACCCAAACCCCCGGTCACCAGATAGGTGGCATCCGGGTCGAGAAACGGCCGCGCGTCGGCAATCGGGAATTCGGGTCCGGAAAGAGATCGGGGGGCCTGAAGGACCAGTTTCCCCTGGTGTTGGCCCGTCGTCATCAAACGCAGGGCCTTGGCGTAGTCCTGGTAAGGAAACACGGTCACCGGCAACGGCGACAACGCTCCTTGATCGAGCAAGTCCAGGCAAGCTTGAGAAAGATGGCGCGAAAGGTCCGGGTCGTCGATCATCATGCGGTCCACATCGATGGCCGCGAAGCGCAGGTTCTTGCGGAAGACACGAAGGCTGAGATCGCTGTCGGCATAGATATCGATCTTGCCGATCTCGCAATGCCACCCCCCCGGGCGCAGGGCCTGCAGACACAACTGAATGTGGTGGCCTGCCAGGGAATTCAGCACGACGTCGACGCCCTCACCGCCGGTCGCCGCCATCAGATCGTCGTACCAGTCGAAGCTGTGGGAGTCAAAAGCCCCTCGCACTCCCATCGCCAGCAAGCGTTCGCGTTTGCTCCGGCTGCCGGCGGTAGCATAGATTTCCGCCCCCACGTGTCTGGCCAAGGCGATCGCAGCCTGCCCGACACCCCCCATAGCCGAATGAACAAGAACGCGCTGACCCTGGCTCAGACGGGCCAGGTGAATCAGGGAATAGTAGGCGGTGACGTATACCGACAACGAGGATGCGGCTTCCTCCATGCTCAGACTGGCAGGCTTGGCGAAAACGTGGTGTTGGTTGACGATGACGCGATTGGCGATGCACCCGCCCTGTATGAACGCGACCTCATCACCCACGCGGCAATGATGCACTTCCGGTCCGACGCGGCGGACGATCCCGCTTCCCTCCATCCCGACTTCACGGCCCATCGCCGAACGCTCATAGGCCAGGGCCGGCAACAACCCCAGCGCAACCATGACGTCGCGGAAGTTGAGCCCGGTGGCCGCCACCTCGATCTCCACATCCGACGGCCCGGGCAGCGGCAACTGGTAGGTCTTCATCTGCAGACCGACAATCTGGCCGGGGTTGTCCAGGGTGAGCCGGTAGGTGGGCTGCGCGCGGCCCGGCACTCCTGAAAAACGTTCACGAATGCTGACGATCCGCGGCACCCACAGGCGGCGCTGCCGGATCGCCAACTCTCGCTCGCGCAAATCGGTCCGAGCAAGCCGGGCCAACGTCTTCAGGTCGCCGGAATCACCCAGGTCCACGAGACGAAAGTCGATTCTTGCTTCCTCACCAACCTCGGCAGCCATACTGCGAACCGCTCCCCACGGCCCACTCCCTCGCGGATCTCCAACGTCGTGCACGGCCCTGTGGGTCACGACCGTCATGCGGCAGGGGCGACTTGCGTGCTCGATCCGGTAGGAAACCAGGGCTTGCACGAACGCGATTAGCCGCCACACGACCTGCTCGCCCGTTTCGTCTTCCGAGTCCGGCTCGCAGAAGAAGTCAATGGCCTGCAGATCGGCTGCCTGCGGCCACCGGTCAAGCGTGTGGAGTCTGCTCGAGGCAAGGGATTCATCGGAGATCCGGTGAATTGGCTGGGACGAATCCAGGAGCGAGACCCACTCTGCGGCCCGGCCTTCCCGGCCTCCCACTACCCACCGTGGACTCGGCAACTCCCCGATGTCATGGCCGTCGTCGTTGGACTGGGGCGCCTGCAGCAGGGTTGTGCGTCGTCCGGAGCGCAAGGTGGCCCAACCGGCGCCAGGAGCGATGACCTCGCCCTCGCCGTGAGAGATCAGCGCCAGGCCGCCGGGCACCGCCAGACGACGGGCCAGTACCCAATTCTCCGGGCCAAGCGCCCTGCCATCCGCATGCAGGAAAAGGATCTCGGCGGCACCCGGGCGCAGCAGGCCCCTATCCAGAACCGGCTCTGAGGCGGGATCGTGATAATCGAATCGAAGGGCGGCGTCGTGGTGGTGAAATGCCTCGTAGTGGCCCCGGGCGATCTCCTCCCGGTCGCTGATGAGCCAGAACTCGGTCTGTGCGTCGCCAGCCGAAAGGTACTCGACACATTGATGGAGGATCGTCCGATCCGCTTCTCGACAACCCGCCAATTCGATCACGTGGCAGTTGTAGCGCTCGCCCCGCTCGGGCTCCTCCAGAGCGGCAATCAACCCGGCCGGCTCGATCTCGCCGTCGGGCAATCGATCTGCCAGCGGTTGTCCCGCGGGAACGAACTTCGGTTGCCAGGACAGTACGTGCTTGTTGTGCGGCAGGTCGTTCCACCTCGGATTGGAGTTGAAGGAGCAGTACTGGCCGATGTGGGCGCAAAGCAACCCGGTCTCTCCATCGTAGAAACTGATACTGCCCAGGGAAATTTCTCCCAGCGGAATCGTAAATTGACCCCTTTCGTCCGTTCCCGACAAGTCGTTGATCCCTCCCGCCACATGACAGGTGATCCGGGGGGATGTCGGGGGACGAACGAAGGTCAGATGCCGGGCTCGCTGCGGAATGGCAAACAAATCGGATTTCCGCATGAGATAGTGCAGAAAGATTTGCAGGCCGCCGTCCATCAAGGCGGGGAACAGGACGAAGCCTTCCTCCTGGCCACTGCTCCACAACTCCTCATCCACCGCCACATCGAACCGGAATACCCTGGCGGCGACGTCCGCCTCGACTCCCTGAATCGTCTGGAAGGCAGGACCATAGTGAAAGGCGTGGCCGAGGATTGCCTCAGCATGCTCGTAGAAGCTCTCCCCACTCATCAGGCGAACGAGATCGCAGTCCGACGTGTCGACATCCGAAAGACGCTCCGCCACGCCAGGCACCCCGGGGTCGCCGGTTCGGTGCACCCTGCCGCGACAGTGGAGCACGTTTTCCGCTTCGACGTCGTAAGCCCGTGAAGAAATGGTGAAAGTATATTCGCCGGGAGCATTGGCCACGGGATGGAGCGCTGTCTGCAAGCGCACAGCCGTTTTGGGAATGGGGCAGGGCTGAAGAAATTCGATCTCTTCGAAATGAGCCGGGACGCCTTTGAGCGCCTGCAGAACCAATTCAATGTAACCGGCTGCCGGCATGATCGGGGCATGATGGACGCGATGGTCCGTCAGCCAGGGGAAGTCCCTCTCTGAAAGCCGTGCTTCAAACAGCAGATGGTCGGAAGGAATCCTGTGTCCGACCAAAGGACCGTGGGAGTACTCGCCCTGCCGGACGAACATCTCGTTGTCGCACATGAGATCCATCGCCGTCTGCTCTTCTCTGGGATGACCGGGAAGCAGGTGAGCTACGGGTTTCGGGCGCGGATACTGAGCGGCGAAATCCAGGCTGACTCCAGCCTCAAAAAGGGCGCCCAGGGCTTCCAGGAAGCCTCGGCAGACATCGGAATTCCGCATGAGCGTCGGAACGCAGACCGGCGCCTGCAACTTGCCCTCCGAGCACTGCACGATGGTGGGTTGCAGGGCACTGTGCGGCGCGATTTCCAGCACTACCTGGGGTCGGAATTCTGTTTGTATGCTTTCCATCGCCGCCCTGAACAGAACCGGCTGGCGAATATTCGACCACCAGTAGGGACTGTCCAACCGATCCATCCTCCCACCTGTCACCGAAGAGACGAACGGCACCTCGGCGTCGAAGGCACACTCGTCGAGGAAGGACATGGCCGCCAGCACCTTGTCCTTGATCGGGTTCATGGCGGTGGAATGGAAGGCGATGTTGCCCGGCAGCAACCGATTCTGCAGGCGGCGGCGGTCCAACTCCTCCATAATGGGCCTCAATGCGGCCTCTTTCCCGCAGATGACCGTGCTGGCCGGAGCGTTCTCGCAGGCGATCTCCACCCGGGTCGGACCTTCTCCCTCGGCCCGAAGCGGAACAGACAAGGCTTCGAGCAGTTCTTCCAGGCCCGGCCGGTCCAGTCCCACCGCCAGCATGCGGCCGGTACCGGCTGTCGCCTGTTGCAGTGTGGCGCGATGGAAGACCAGGCGGGTTGCGTCCTCCAGCGAAAGCGCCCCGCAGGCGTAGGCAGCGGCGACCTCGCCGGAACTGTGGCCGACCACGCAGTACGGATAGACCCCCCAGGTCTTGAGCAGTTCCACCAGTGCGCACTGGATCATGAATATTACGGGCTGAGCCAGTTGGACCTCATTGAGTTCCTCTTGGGTGGCGGAGAAACAGGCCTCGCGCAACGACATGTCCGAGTGTTCCCGCCAGTGGGTGTCGATGGCGTCGATGGCCCGGCGAAAAACGGGATCGGCGTTGTAGAGGCCGCGGCCGCAACCCGCCCACTGAGTTCCCTGTCCGGAAAACACCATGGCCACACGCCGCTCCCCCTCCTCGACCATGGAAACCGATGAGGATTCCGGCGCAAAGGCGTCCAACGCCTCGACCAACTCCCGCCGGCTGCGTACTGCGAAGGCCTTGCGGGCGGCGAAATGAGTGCGGCGACGGCTGAGATTTCCAGCCAGTGTATAGAGATCGACCTCTTGCTCGGACAGCGTTTCCCGGAGCTGCTGAGCGCTCCGAGCCAGTGTGCCCGACGTCCGTGCCGAGAGCGGAATCATGAACCCGGCCTCCGGAGCCAGCGGCACCGACCACCGCCGTGACTGTTCCGGACGGTATTCACGCACGACACAATGTCCGTTGGCGCCCCCGAATCCGAATGAGTTGATTCCCACCGTGACGGGACGTTCCGGAAATGGCTCGCAGTTGGTCTGCACCTGCATGGGACAACTGTCGAAGTCGATTTCCGGATTGGGTGCGACGAAATTCTTGGAGTTGGGAGCGAAGGTGCGCCGCTGCATCATCAGGATGACCTTGAACAGGGCGCAATGGAACGCCGCTGCCTCCATATGCCCCACGTTGCTCTTGACGCTGGCGATTCGCAGCGGAACCTCTCGATCGAACCCGCGGAAGGCTTCGGTGATGGCGTTCCCTTCAATACGGTCACCCACCACCGTGCCGGTCGCATGAGCCTCGATATAGTCGACGTCTCCCATCGACCGACCCGCACGTCCAAAGGCCGTGCGCATCAATTCCACCTGTGCGTGCCGGGTGGGGGCGGTGATATAGCGCCCTTGAGCCAGTCCGTCACTTCCGTCGGCCCCGCCGGCGGCATTTAGAGCGGTCGCCTCCACCACGGCGTAAATGTGGTCGCCGTCCCTTTCGGCTGCTGCCAGGGGCTTGATGGCAAAGACGAACGCCCCTTCCGAGCGCATGTAGCCGTTGGCTTCGGCGTCGAAGGAGTGGCATTTGCCGTCCGGACTGATCACGCCCAGAGCGTTGAAGGCAATGCTTAGCCGGGCTCCGCCCAGATAGTTGACCGAGCCGACCAGGGCCTGTTCGCAATCGCCGCAGCGAATTGCGTTCAGCGCCGAGTGCAAAGCGGTCAGGCTGGCGGAACAGGCGGTGCAATAGGTGGCGGAAGGTCCCATCAAATTGAAGTGGAAGGAAATGCGGTTGGCCAGCATGGCCAGACTGATGCTCGTAACGGAAAACTCATCGACTCCGCGCATCGGTCGCCAGTTCGCCACCGACGGGACCTGCCCGCCAACGAAGACGCCGGTGGCGCTATTGCGCAATGAGTGCAAATCCCAGCCGGTCCGCTCGATGCTCTCCCAGGCGCAGGACATCAGCATCCGCAACTGCGGATCGGTTGCCATCATCTCGTTATGCGACATTCCGAAGAGGCTGCGATCGAAGAGCCTTTCCTCATCCTGGCGGATCAATCCCTCGTAGGGGCTGGCGATCCGCCCGGGGCCAGAGAATCCGCCAATCGGCCGGTAGCCTCGGCCATAACGGTCGGTAACGGGCTCCTGCACGATTTCTCGTTCACTGAGCAGACGCCAGAAATCGTCGTCGGTCCGGATCCCTCCCGGCATCCGGTAGGCATATCCGACGATGGCAACGGCGTTATCGGAATCGGCGGAATTCATGGCTGCGCACGGACCTCCATATTCCATCTCAGGTGCTGCAATCCCCTCCGGTTGATCCCGACAGGTGACAGGTAGCCACCCGCGGTCACCCTGCCCTTTCCCGTCGATACACGGTTATATTACCGCACCAATGACAGACAATCCAATCTGGACGATGGCCTGCTCCAGGGTTCTTTCCGGCGTCAATCTGCAGCTCCCATGCCGGGATTCCGGCCTATCTCTTTTCCGTCAGCCGGCCGGACAGGTACTTGTGGATGACGCTGGACAAAAGTGTCTGATAGGGGATCCCTTCTTCCCTGGCCCTTGAGTGAGCAAGGTTGAAGTCACGCTCAGTTACGCGCAAATTCACTCGCCTGGTTTTATTAAAGGTATTGCGAGCAGACCGGCGGGCTATCTCAATTTCGCGTTCAGCATCGGGAGTGGAGCGCAACTCTCCCCTTTCGAACTGATTCAGAATGTCACGTTCTTCCACACTCATTGGGTCTTTCACTTTGGTTGCCTCCTCCGATAGTCTCTCATCGCCTTCCGGCTGGGAATAATCGTCCTCAGAAAGCGAGTGCCGTCGGTCTGAATCACAAAAGGCACGAGGTAGATGTACTCGTCGATCTCCACAACGTAGATCAACTGTCCCGGGTAGCGGTCCTGGTTGGGATGCTCCACCACGTCCACCAAGCCACCCTGCTCCATGACGGATACGACGATCTCGAATGAGATTCCCCGCTGTTGGATGAGTAGCTGGTTCTTCTCTACGCTCCAGTCAAAGCCGACGTCCATACGTCATTTATTACACATTGTGTGCATTATAGCAACAGACTCCCGAGCCGCTCCAGCAGCCACGGTGTCGAGCGGATTGCCATGCCGGCCTTGAGGTGCTGAACTGATTCAAGCTACGGGGGAGAGCTGTTGCCGGTCCGCACCGCTAGCAGCGCGGTTAGTGTCAGCGCTGGGGACGTTGTTGAATTGCTGGAATAACTTGCAAGGAGCATATTAGGAGAGGTTGTTGAATCAAAGCAATTCAGTAGTGGCTGATCGAAATTATTCCAGTAATTCAACAACGTCCCCTATGCACCAGGAGCTTCTCGGCGAGCACGTTTTCGATGTGGGCTTTATTGAGGGGAATACTCACCGACTACGACCGGAGGATCTTGTCCCGGACCTAGCCCGTGATTGGATCTGAAAGAGGAGCAATCCACACCGGGCAACGCTCGAATAGACAGATAAACTCGCCGGCGATGGAGGGGTTTTGTCAGTTGCCTGCCAGAACTTGTCCCAGTGCTTTATTCACTTCTTCGCCATCCTCTTTCGACAACCTCCCGACCTTGCGAACAATCAGAGCGTCGTCGAGGGTAAAAAGCTTGAAACGGACCTTGCAGGGAACGTTGAGGCCAGCTTCCCGCCATCCCTGGATCGCCACGTCACTGGGCCAGTCGTTCCCGGTCGACGTGATCATGGCCAGGACAAACTGATCATGAGCCCGATTGAAGTTTGACGATGAGACGATCAATGCCGGCCGGCGCTTGCTGGTCCGGCGATCCGTGAATGGGAAAGGGACAACGACCACATCGAGCAAATCAAAGGTCACGCCACGCTTCCTCGTCTTCGGGCGAAATCCATTCGCTCAGAACTTCGGAGAGGCCTTGCAGATACTCGTCCTGCCCCGGCGTCACCTTGCGCACCACCAAGCGATCGCCGTCCATTTCGAAAGAGATCACGTCGCCCTCGACCAGGTTGGCAGCCTCACGGATGTTTTTGGGGATCGTCGTCTGCCCACGTGCGGTGATTTTGGCCAATTCCATATGCTTACTTCACTGAAAATCTGATCTTACAGATAGTAAGATATAACAGAGATGAACGCAATCACACTGGAATTGGCGGAGGCGGTAGGATTCGAACCCACGGTACCCGTCAAGGTACAACGGTTTTCAAGACCGCCGCAATCGACCACTCTGCCACGCCTCCGCGATAGGACACCATTTTAGCCCGCATTCTTGGGGTGGTCGCCGGAAATATCCGGAAAGAGATTGACCTTTAGGGTCTTACCGGCCCTGATTGAGGGGAGCCAAGGGGAGTTGCAGCGGATGGGCAGCGCCGCCGGCCACCAAGACTACTGGCTGTCCAGGAGCTTCTCGGCGAGCACGTTTCTGATCTGGGCGTCGTTGCGGATGACTTCCAGGTAGGCTGTCTTCAGCAGGGTTTCCTTGCGGTTGAAGATGGTCTGGCGAACATCCGCCTGGACCTGCGGTTCGCTCAGTTCATGCTGCCCGCCGCGCTCCTTGGCCAGGAGCTTGACCAGGTGGTAGCCGTAGCCGATGCGGATGGGCCGGGGAAAGACCTGTTCCACCCTGAGGCTCTGGACCGTTTTCTTGAGCTCGGGGCTGACCGTCTCCATCTGCTGCTCGGTGACGAATCCCAGGTCTCCGCCCCGAGGGGCGGACTCGGCGTCCTCGGAGTACTCCACCGCCAGGCGGGCAAAATCCTCGCCGTTCAGCAGGCGCCGCATCAGGATCTGGGCCTTTTTTTGGGCCTCGAGGGGAGTGGTGGCGTCGTCGCCGCGGGTATTGTTGATGCCGGACTCCTTGGCGTCCGTAATCAGAATATGGGCGAGACGCCAACCCTTGGGCAGGTTGTAGTTGGACTTGTTCTCTTCGAAATGCTGCTCGATCTCGGCTTCGGTCACCGAGATCTTGGAGGTGATCTCCTTGTTGTAGAGCTTCTCGATGGTGGCGCCCTTGCGCAGGGTCTGCTTGAACTCCTCCTCGGTGACCCCCTGCTCCTTGAGGAATTCCTGAAACTTTTCCTCGGTGTAGTTCTTCTTGAAGTCGGTAAACCGGGTGCTGACCTCGGCGTCGCTGGCGGTCAGATCGTCGGCGGCAGCCCGCTGCATGAGGATCTCATCGTTGATGAGCTGGCTCAGGATGTTGAGCTTGAAGGTGGGAGCCTCCTCGGGCGACGGCGCCCGGGGGCTCTGCCGGAGTTGAGCGTCGAAGCGCTTGTTGACCTCGGAGATCTTGATTTCCGCTTCGTTGACGATGGCCGCGGTGTCGGAACTCACCTTGGGTCCCGAGCTGCAGCCGCCTCCGATCAGCAATAGCGCCGCCAGAGCCGATGCACCGTTTTGCTTGAAGGCAAACATCATGGGATTTCGGATTACACGGATTGACGGGGCATCGCCGGGGCGGCTCGGCGGGGACTGCGTCATTGGAAACCAGGCACCGGCTCTTCTTGTCCGCCCATTGCCGGCGACCAGCCGCGGAATCGGGCGGCACTTCAACTAGCCTAGCACCCCCTCCAGCCAGTGACAACACTGTTCTTTACGGCTGTGCTCGGCCATAATGGATGGCTGATCCGGCAGGAAGGATCGGGCCTTGCATCTCCTTTCGATCATCCCCGGCGCCATCGGCGACTTCATCCTGACGCTTCCCGCGGTGGCCTGGCTGCAGTCCCACCTGCGCCCGGACCGGATGGAACTGTGGGTGGCCCGCGGCAATCTGCCGCTTGCCCGATCGCTCGGCTACGCCGACACCGCCGAGGCCCTGCAGGACACCGGCATCGAGAGCTATCCGCCCAGGCAGGAGTGCCTGAGGCGCATGCGGACCTTTGACAGGATCATCTCTTGGTGGGGGAGCGGCAATCCGGAATTCGTGGACCGCATCCGGGCCATCCACCCCCGGGTCGACTTTCTCGGGGCGCTGCCCCGCGAGTCCGGCCTCCACATGATCGAATTCAGGCGGGCTCAACTGGAGCGGATCTTCGGCTCCACCCCGGGGTTCTCAGCCACTCCCCGGATCCATTGGACCCGGGAGGAGGATCGATTCGCCCAGCGCTTTTGGGCCGCACGTCCCGGAAACTCCGGAGTCGCAGTCCATCCGGGCGCCAGCGGCCCAGGCAAGCGATGGCCAACCCGTCACTTCGCCGAGGTGGGGCGAAGCCTGTCCCGCGATCCGAGCTGCCGCCTTCTGTTGCTGGAAGGGCCGCTGGACGGTGAGACGGTGAAGGAAGTTCGAGCCGGCCTGGCCGAGCACTCGGCCCGCTGGGAAACGGTGAGCATCGAGAACCTGAGCCGCCTGGCCGCCGTGCTGAGCCGCTGCCGGCTCTTCATCGGCAACGACAGCGGGATCACCCACCTGGCAGCCGCCCTGGGCATCCGCACCATCGCCCTCTTTCTGGATACCGACCCCCGGATCTGGGCTCCCCGGGGCCCTCGGGTCGAGCTCCTGCGCCGGCCCGGCGTCGAGCAGGTGCTGTCGATCATCCGGCATTGAGCCCCGAGGCCCGCCGTGTCCCAACCTCCCGCATCCGGCCGTCTGCCTCCCCTGGCGGTAATTGCCGACGATCTGACCGGCTCCTGCGACACCGCCGCCCAGTTCTGCCGATACGGCATGCGGGTGGCCATGACCGGCCTCTCCGCCCCCGACCTTGGACCCGACCTCGATCTGCTGGTGGTCAATACGGCTTCGCGAGGGCTGCCGGTCGAACGGTCCCGGCAAGTGGCCGCCCGCTCGTGCAGGTCGCTGCTGAGACTCGGCTGCCGCCCGGTCTACAAGAAGATCGACTCAACCCTCAAGGGGCCCTGGTGCCAGGAAGTGGCCGCCGTCATGGCCGTGGTACGGCCCGATCTGGCCATTGTAGCTCCCGCCTTCCCGGCCTGGGGGCGGACCAGCCGCGGAGGAAGGTTGCTGCTGGACAGCCGCCCTCCCCCGCCTCGACCCGCCCGGGGCGCCGGGCCTTCAGGGATCGACAGCGGGGACCTTCTGGGCCGACTGCGGGCCGAGTTCGGCTCTCAGGTCGAACTGCTGCGCCGCGACCTGCTGCGCCGGCCCCCGGCGGTGGTCGAGAAGCACATCCAGACGGCCCGCCGCAAGGGCCATCGGGTGCTGCTGTTCGATATCGAGTCCGACAGCGAACTGGAGCGGCTGGCCCTGGTCGGACGCCGTCTGGACGAAGCCGTCCTGTGGGTGGGCTCGGCCGGATTGGCCCGGTTTCTTCCCCTGAGCTGGGGGCGGTCTCCTGGCCGCATGGCCCCGTCCGGCCCGCAAGTCCAGGGGCCCGTGCTCCTGATTTGCGGCAGCCTCAACCCGGTCAACAAAGCCCAACTGGAACAGCTCGGCCGGCGGGGTCTGGCCACCGTCATCACCCTCTGGGACGAAGATACCAATTCCCCGCTCCGCGCGGATAGCAAGCTGAAACCGGCACTGGAGGCACTGGCGCACAAGCAATCGGCGGCCTTGTGCCTGCGCCTGGGGCAGCGAATCCGCTCCCGCAGCCACCTGCAGCGGTTGCAGCAGGCGCTGCAATCGGCCGCCGGTCGGCTGCTCGACACGGGGGCGCTGGGGGCGACAATCCTGGTGGGAGGAGATACGGCGCTGAAGGTCTACGAGCAGTGCGACGCCAAGGGCATCCGCGTTCAGGGGGACGTGGAACCCGGCATCCCCTGGGGCCGATGGATCGGAGGCCGTCTGGACGGGCTGCCGCTGGTGACCAAGGCCGGAGGCTTCGGAAACCCGGAAACTCTCTGCGACATCGCCCACTTCCTGACCGGGGGGCCTGCCACCGAGGATGTGCTATGATCCTCGGTTCCGCCAGACTACGCCCCGGCAACGGCGGCTCCCCCCCATGCCCATGAACCGGAAGCCCCGCATCGGCATCACCCTGGGCGACGTGGCCGGTATCGGTCCCGAGGTGGCCCTCAAGGCTCTGCTGGACCCGGCGGTGGAACAGCAGTGCATCCCCGTCATCATCGGGGAAGAGTCCATCGTGGCACACTACGCCTCGCGGCTGCTGCCCCGGCGTCGGCTCCACCGAGTGGAGCAAGCGCAGTCGGCCGGTCACGATCCCACGCGCATCCATCTGCTGGATCTCAAGAACATCCGCTTTTCCGAAGTGGAGCTGGGCCGGGTCAGCAAGGAGTGCGGCAAAGCCAGCCTGGAATTCATTCGGGCGGGAGTCTCGGACTGCCTGGACAGGAACATGGATGCCCTGGTAACCGGTCCCATCCACAAGGAGGCCGCCCAGTTGGCGGGTATCGGTGTTCCGGGGCACACCGAGTACCTGGCGGCGCTGTGCCGGGTCCCCGAAGTACGCATGCTGCTGGTGGTGGACCACCTCAGGGCCATCCACGCCACTACCCACCTGGCCCTGCGCCAGGCCCTGGAGAGGATCCGGGCACCGCGCATCCTGGAGACCATCCGGTTCGGCCGCCTGGCCCTGAAACAACTGGGCCTCCAGCGCAGCCGTATCGCCGTGGCCGGACTCAATCCCCACGCCGGGGAGGGCGGACTCTTCGGCACCGAGGAAGCCGACCAGATCCTGCCCGCCATCGAGGCGGCCCGGAGCGAGGGGATCGACGCCGAGGGCCCGGTTTCCCCCGACACCGTTTTCCACCGCATGAACCGAGGCGAGTTCGACCTGGTGGTGGCCCTCTACCACGACCAGGGCCACATCCCCTTGAAGCTGATGGGTTTCGACAGCGGCGTCAACATCACCATCGGCCTGCCCATCATCCGCACCTCGGTGGACCACGGCACCGCCTTCGACATCGCCGGTCAGCTCAAGGCAAACCCTGCCAGCATGGTCAAAGCCATCCACCTCGCCTGCACCATGGCGAGACATAAAGAGTGATGGGCCTGGTTACGCGTAAAGCGGCGACAGCGGGTGATCGTGGTGGGGGCGGCGTTTGTTTGGGGAAGCAGTGCGTTTCCGAGCGGGTGCTTTCTATTCGCCGCATTCGCGGCTGGGTTGGTGCTGACCCATACGACCCCGGGTTGACACCCGGGGCTACCCTGAGCCGCAGCTTCGCAGCTCTATAAGGATGGCCCGTAGGGGGCGTCTCGCCGGGTGACCCACGTCAACCGCAGCATTCGCAGCTCTCCCCAAACCCACAACACGGCAAGAGGAAACGTGCTTTTCTATTTGAAATATGCCCCGGGCCAGAGCCCGGGGGGAGCCATCGGAAAATGTCACACAGGGGAGTAGAGCCGTGGGCGTAACTCCAGGGAATTCTCCTCCCGGGGAGGAGTGCCCGAGCGCCTGAAGCCCCTTCAGCCCTACTTGCCCATGCAGCCGTCGATGGACCAGTCGCCTCCGCCCTTGGCCGCCAGGTAGAGAAAGACGAAGCAGTAGAGGGCGGCCAGCTCGCCCTGATTGAGAATCGGCCAGAAGTCCTTGGTGCCGTGGGCCAGCCAATAGGCGGCGGCCATCAGGCCGGAAAGCACGAAAGCCACCGGACGGGTGTAGAAGCCCACCAGAAGGGCCAGTCCTCCGAAGAATTCCAGTACCCCGGCGACCCCCGGAAGCGAGGCCAGGGGCACGGCCTCCCGTCCCAGGGCTCCGAAGAGCTTCTGGGCGCCATGGGGCATCATCAGGAATCCGGTCATGATGCGCAGCGCATTGAGCGTGATCTCGTCCCAACTCTTGCCGGCAAATGTTTGAGCCATGGTATCTCCTCCTCAGGATTGACGAACTGAAACGTCCACAAGGGACGCCCCTACGGTTTCACCCCAGTCAACGATTCAAACGTCCCACCGCGGGCCGCCGTAGGGGCAACCCTTGTGGTTGCCCGGTATTCCGGTGCGGAGCCTCCAGTTGAGCCCAAGGTGTCAACTCCAGCTCACCCGACCGGAATTGCCGGCGCCTTCGGCCTCAGCCCTTCCTCTGCAGGACTTCCCGGTTCACCAGGTAGGTTGGAACCTCGCCCCGAAGCACCTGGACCACCTGGCGAGCGGCCTTCTCGCGCACCTCCACGTAGGCTTCCTCGGTGTAGGAGGCATAGTGGGGAGTGAGCACCACGTTGTCCAGACCCAGGATCGGGTCCCGCGGGTCGGGCGGTTCCTTTTCCAGGACATCAAGCCCCGCTCCGGCGATCCATCCTTCCTGCAGGGCCCGGGTCAGGGCCTTCTGATCCACCACCGGCCCGCGAGAGGTGTTGACCAGGTAGGCGGTGGGCTTCATCAGGCGCAACTGGGACTCACCGACGATATGACGGGTCTCCGGGGTCAGGGGAGCGTGAATGGACAGCACGTCCGAACGGGTCAGCAGCTCCTCCAGTCCCACCAGCTCCACCGCCTGGCCGGCCAGGGCTTCGGGCTGCACGTAGGGATCGTGAGCCAGGACCCGGAAGCCGAAGGGCACGGCCTTCCGGGCCACCGCTCGGGCGATGCGACCGAAGGCCAGCAGTCCCAGCGTCTGGCCGCGGGCCTTGAAAACGGGCATGGCCAGCTTGCGGTTGTAGACCCCCCGGGAAACCAGGCTGTGCATCCTGACCACCTTGCGGGTCACCGCCAGGATCAGGCTCATGGCCGTATCCGACACCTCGTCATAGCAGAAGTCGGGCACGTTGGTGACATAGATCCCGTGCTCGGTGGCCGCATCCAGGTCCACCGTGTCCACTCCGATGCCGTAGCGGGCGATCACTCTGGCCTGACTCCAGGAGGCCATGACCCGCCGGGTGATGTGGCTGAGGGAGACCAGCAGGCCATGGGCGTCCCGCGTGGCCCGGATGAGATCCTCTTCGCCATGGCAGTCTGCCGTAAAGAGCTCGGCGCCGGCTTCTGCCAAAATCTCCCTCTCCACGGTGGGGACCATACGCACCGAATCCACCGCCACCACCTTGAACATGATCCCTCCCTTTTCTCCCTGGCGAGCCGGCGTCCGGCGACGCCGGTCCAACGACTCAGAACAGGTCTTTCAGATTGCCCTGCGCGTCGAAACCCAGTTCTCCCGGGCACCCCAGAACCTGGAGGTCCCGGTTGGCCTCCACTTCGTCCAGCAGGGCTTCGGAAGCCACGAAACGGTCCAGCTTCAGCGTGTTGCGGATCCAGACCATGCGGCAGTCTTCTCCGCTGGGGGCGCCGCTGGTGGAGATGGCCGTTTCCAGCGCCTCGCGGTCGGAGTCGACCGTCACCGGAATGCGGACGCTCTCCAGGTTGGTGCTGGTGAGGGCATTCACGTAGGTGGGCCGGGTGTCGATCTTGTCCACCAGCCGGCGGGTCACCACATCGGCCATCCCCACGCCGATGGCGTTGCCGTAGGACTCCGGGGTCAGGTCCCGCACCACGATGCGCGAGAAGCGGGGAGCGCCGGCGAAGGGCTTCCCTGAGCTGGCCCGCCTGCCGATGACGTTGGTATCCATGCCGGTCCCACTGACGTTCTTTCCCATCTCGTCCACCAGGAGCAGGTCACCCCGGTCGATGGGGATGCGGGCCAGCCAGGACTTGGCCACCCTCAGCAGCCGCTTCTCGACCTCGAAGAGCTCGGCCGAGGTCATGGCCTCGATGGCCCCGGTCTGATCGTAGCCGTTTTCCACGATCCCCAAACCCAGCAGAATGCTGCAGCGCCGTCTCACCACCTCCGCCACCCCGGTCAATACCCGGTAGTAGCCGTACCGCTTGTTGGCCCGGTGATAGCGGATGGCCCCCTGGTGCTTTCCCAGGCCGATGGCCAGCATCTTGGTCAGACCGCTTTCGATCTCGGCGTCGAAGTCGGTGTGGGGCTTGATGCGGTTGACCACGGCGATGTGGTCGGCTTCCAGCGCATTCCTGTCCAGCACCACCGGGACCCCTTCCGGGCTCTCTCCAATGGGAAGGGTCTCCATGGTGGCCCGGACGGGAACCCCCATGGAGACCTCCGTGATGCCGTAGCGCTCCAGCACGCCTCGCTGTCCCTCGGCGGTCCCGCCCCCGTGACTTCCCATGGCGGGAACGATGAAGGGCCGCGCCCCCCGCTTCTTCAACTCTTCCGCCAGGCTGCGGGTAATGGCGGCGATATTGGCCACGCCCCGGCTGCCGGCGGTGATAGCCACGCTGTCCCCCGGTTTCAGGCGGCCGCTCAGATCGAGTCGGCCGACCTCGCGAGCCACCCTGTCCGGAATGTCCTCCACCCGGGTCGAATGGAATCGCTGCCTGACCCGCACCACTTTGGGGAATGCCATAGCCACTCCTGGAAATGGCGATCAATATAACATGAAATCTTGCGACGTTTCCCATGGGCGCGCTCCGGGCTGATGCCCGGACCGCGCCCGGCTGACACCCACGGCAACCTGTTGTCGCCGCGTTCGCGACTGTCAAGGAAGCTGGCTCATGCAGCGTTTTTGCAGATGAGTAACGTGCTTGCGCTTGAGTTTGGCTTGCCGGTGATTGCTGCCGCCGCGTTCGCGGCTCAACTCCCCTACGCGACGTTACCCGATGGCTCCCCCGGGCTCCGGCCCGGGGCATTCTCTACATGGACAAGCACGTTTCCTCTTGCAGTGTTGTGGGTTCGGGGAGAGCTGCGAATGCTGCGGTTGACGTGGGTTACCCGGCGAGAGGCCACCTGCGGGCCATCCTTATAGAGCAGCGTAGCTGCGGCCCAGGGTAGCCCCGGGCGGCAGCCCGGGGTCGTATGGGTTCCGCGCCAACCCAGCCGCGAATGCGGTGCATAGAAAGCACCCGTCCGGGAACGCATTGCTTCCCCAAAAAAACCCCGCCCCACGTCACACCTACCCGCTGTCGTCGCATCGACGGCGAATGAGAAGCACCCTCCCTGAACGCACAGTTTTTCCAAAACGCAAAAACCACGCACCGTCGACCTGCACTCACGAAACGCCGCGTATACCCCCCAACGGCTCGACCGCGGGCGGAATCTCCTAACTGACGATCTTGCTAATTCCGTCCCCCCCCACCGGTTCGACTGCGGGCGCGCCCTGGTCTCACCGACTCCCCTCCAGGGGGAGTGATTGAGGCATACAACAACCTCCTTGCCCAATGCCCTCCCCTACCAGGCCAACCGCAGGCCGCTAGTGATCATCCTCGGAGGGCCGATGCCCAACACCGAGGTATTCGAGACCGGAATCCGGCGGTCGAGGAGGTTCTCCACGGAGAAGGTCAGCACCAGGTTTCGGTGTACCCTTCTGGACAGGTGAAGGTCGAGCAGGGTGGTCTTGGCCAGCGGCCGGAGGTTGCGGTCGTCGTCAAACTGCAAGCCCACGAAACGGGCCATCAGGAAGGCGTTGAGGACACCGGGGCGCGCATAGCTCAGCGAGGCCGTGAGCCGGTGGCGGGGCACCTGGGGCAACCGATTCGACTCCACCCCGGGGTTCTCCGGAAAGCGGCCGAAGGTGGAATCGGCCAGCAGGTAGCCTCCCCGCAGCCTCCAGTGCCGGTTCAAACGCAACGCCAGGTCGGCGTCCACGCCCCGGGCGTTGACGCGGCCGACGTTCTGCCTCTGGCGGGAGATGAGCGCGGGCGTGGTCTCCAGGGTGATGTTGGAAATGGCTTGGCTCAGGCCGTTCCAATAGGCTGTCAGCCTGCCCCTGACCCTGGGTCCGCCGTACCAGTCCACACCCGCCTCCGCGCCCCGGAGCGTTTCCGGCCGCAAGTTCTCGTTGGGCAGGGTCACCACGTTCCCCACCCGGAATCCGCGGTAGAGCTCGTTGAGGGTCGGCGCCCGGAAGCTGCGGTAGACGGCTCCCCTGAAGGTAAGGGACTCGGTGGCGTGATAGGAGACCCCGCCCCTGGGACTGAGCATGCCGCCTCCGCGCCGGGGAAACTCAAGGACGGTGGAGGTCCCGGAAGGCAGCGGAACCTGATCGCGGACGGCGTCGTGGTTGAACCAGCCGTCCAGCCGGGCTCCCAGCTGCAGTTGCCAGCGCGGCGCCAGCGCCATCAGGTCCTGGAGGTAGACCCCGCCCAGTTGCTGGTGGCCGCCCAACACCTGAAACTGAGCCGGCATCCCCGAGCGGTAGCCGGTCTCCCGGCTGTGGCCCCTCACCCATTGCCAATCCACTCCGGAAGTCACCAGGTGCCGCTGTCCCAGCGGGCCCGTCCACTGCAGGGAGCCGCCGGCACTGCGGGACGGCACTTGCTGCTCGCGGGTCAGGAACTCCGACCGCCGGTGGGAAGGAACGGCGGTGAAGCTGCTGTCGAAGGTCTGGGTCAGGCCGTAGGCGCCGAACCGCCATTCCCTGCCCCGGTCGTCTTTGCGGCGGAAGAGGGCTCGAACCCGGGTTACGTCGGTGGCGTTCTCCCTCAGCCGGGTGCCGTTTCCCCGATCTTCGCCGAAATGCTCCAGGCGCAGGGTCCCCTGCGCCCCCTGGCGAGGCTGGTAGAACGCCGCCGCACGGACCGAGAAGGCGCGGGATCTGGCCGGCAGGTCCACCGGGCCGCGGTCATCGTGAGCCACCACGTGATACCCGTTGGTGTGAAAGAAGGAGCTGGAAACCAGGCCGCTCCAGCGTTCCCCTCCTACCGAGCCCAGCAGGTCGGCGCGGGCAGTGCCCAGGGAGCCGCCCCTCAGGTCGAGTTCCAACCTTGGGGGACGGGGTGCCTTGGAAAAGGCCTGAATCACGCCTCCGAGAGCGGAGCTTCCGTAGAGGCTGGAGCCTCCCCCGGGAACCACCTCGATGCGCTCCAGGCTGGACTTGTCCAACTGGCTCCAATAGACCCAACCTCCGAAGGGATCGTTGAGCGGTGTCCCGTCCCACAACACCAGCGTGCGGCTCACACCGCTGGGTCCGATCCCTCGCAGGGACACGCCCTGGCTGGTGGGGTGAGCCACCAAGCTGCTGCTGCGCCGAAAGAGGCTGAAGGAAGGAATCTGGCGCAAGGCGTCGTCCACGGTGATTGCCGGGGACTGACCCAATTCCGGTTCCCGCAGCACCGAGACTGCCGAGGGAATGTTTCTCCAGGTGCGCGGGGTGCGGGTGGCGGTGACCGTCAACGACTGCTCCACCCGCAGGGGAACCAGCGTGTAGGCGGTCTTCCAGCCGCTTAGGGGTTGAACCAGCTCCTCGAAATCCGGATGACTCAATCTGAGGCTATGGGCCTGCGGAGGGACCGTCTTGAACCGGAAGCCGCCCTGCGGGCCGCTGGCGGTCTGGGCCAGGACACGCTCCCGCTCCGAAACCAGCATTGCCCGGACTCCGGCGATGGCCCTGAGGTCGGAATCCACCACCTGCGCGCGCAGGGGCGCCGGGCCGTCCACCTCCTCGGCCGAGTCGGCCCGGTCTTGCGCCAGGGCATCCACCGGAAACAGGCATGAAACCAGGAACAGAGCTGAGACGAGGCTGCGGAAGGTGGACAATGCTGGTGTCCGTTAGGGTCTTGCCGGAACAACCGGCTCCCGGGGCGGGTGGCGGGACGGCGAGAGGACAGCCTTACTTCAATACCGACAACTGCCTGTCGATGGCCGCCAGAGACGTTCCCAGCAGGTCTCTGTAGCGGTCGTTGGCAGTGGCATCCATTTCATTCAGGATGCGTGTCTTGGCCAACAGAAGGGAGCGGCGCTCTCGAGAGATTTCTCCAGCGGCGGTTCTTGGGGCTGCCTTGCCCATCCGGAATGCCTCAGCGGCCTCCTCCATCTGCGCCTCGACCGCCTTGCTTTCCCATCCCCTGGCCATCATTTCCCTCTGTAGCCGAACGACCCCTGGATTCCCGACCAGGCCACCCCGGTGGCCACCTCATGCAGCGCCGGAAATTTCTCCTTCAGCGCCGCAATGCCGATCTCCCGCGCCAGGAGGCCCCCCTTGGCGTCATGCACCGTATATTTGGGAGAGCGGTCTCCGCCATACACGGTGATGCGATGACCGCGTGTCCTCAGAACCAGAATCAGCCGTTCCTCATGGGCCCTTGGGCCGGATTCGGCCACAGCCGTCTTGGAAGGAGCCTTGGCGTTAAAGGAGATCGACGGCGCCTCGGTTCCGGCGGAATCGACCGGACGGGCCTGTTCCGACGCCGACCCGACCACCATCAGGAGCGGCAACCCCAACAGGAGTAGCATCTTCTTTGCTTTCACCATTATATTGACCTCCCCGTCAATGAAATCCGGCTGGTGTCCTTGGGACCATTATACCGCAGCCGCTCCGGGGCATTGTGATAATGTTCTACGGGTTTGGAGCAGATGGCGGAGGAGCGGACAGGCCATGCGCGACTATCTGGCAGTTGCCGTGGAAGCAGCCAGGCTGGGCGGAGACATCCTGAAGGAACATTACCGGCGGGTGAAGACGGTCGAGTTCAAGGGCGAAGCCGACCTGGTCACCGAGGTCGACAGGAGATCGGAAAAGGAGATCGTCGATCTGCTCACTTCCCGTTTCCCCCACCACTCCATCCTGGCCGAGGAAGGAACCGCCACCGAGAAGAGCTCGGAGTTCAAGTGGGTGATCGATCCCCTGGACGGTACCACCAACTACGCCCACGGATACCCGGTCTTCTGCACTTCGGTTGCCCTGGAGCAGAACGAAGAAATCCTGGTCGGGGCCGCCTATCAGCCCATGACCGACGAACTGTTCGTGGCCGAACGGGGGGGAGGAGCCTTTCGTAACGGGAGAAGAATTGGAGTCTCGGGGGTGGATGAACTGGAGCGGGCCCTGCTGGCCACCGGTTTCCCGCCCCAGGTGCGGCAGAGCCCGGAGGAGGCCCTGCGACATTTTTCCGCCTTCGTGCGCCAAGCCCAATCCATCCGGCGCGACGGCTCGGCGGCCCTCAACCTGTGTTACGTGGCCTCGGGGCTGTTCGACGGCTTTTGGGAAACCTACCTGAAGCCCTGGGACACTGCGGCCGGCCTCCTGGTGGTTCGGGAAGCCGGCGGCCTGGTGAGCCGCTTCAGCGGCCGTGACTATTCCATCTACCAGCCGCAGACGCTGGCCACCAACGGCCTGATTCATGAACAGATGCAGCAGGTTTTGGGGAAGACCCGGCAGGTCGGTTAGTGGAGAGTGGTGAGTGAAGAGTGGTGAGTGGCTAGCCGAGGGTTTCGGGAACAGGCAAGCACCTGATGACCTGGTTGCAGCTTTTGAAGGACGGCGCCGAGATCGAGACGATGCTTAACGCATGGATTCAATCACTCCCCACTCTCAACTCCCCACTCTCCACTCTCAGATGGATAAGCCGGCTCGGCCTCGCCGGCGCCATCATTCTCATAGCCGCGCACCCGTCCCGGGCCCACACCACCGGAGTCAGCTACTCCGACATCCGCATCGAGGGAAAGACGGCTCAACTGCGATTGCGGATCAACCTGAGGGACCTGGACTTCGTGGGCCAACTGGACCTCGACCGGGACCGCCTGATCTCTCAGGATGAGGTCAGCCGAGCGCTTCCCCGCCATCTTCCGCGCCTGATGGACAACTATCGGATCCGGTCCGCTGAAGACGACGGCCGTTCCGAGCTGGTCTACTGGCGCCAGGGTCCGGGCCCGGGCGAACTGGAATACCTGGTCCGCTACCGCTTCGGGGACGCCATCGAGCGGCTGGAGTTTACGGTAACCTTGCCGAGCCTCACCGATTCGGGTCACTGGAACCTGGCCAGGGTGCGCCATCCCGGCGGTCAAGCCGATCTCAACTTCAACCTGGAGAATCCGACCGCCAGCCTGGAGGTGGGCCGGGGATGGAGGCTGCGGGCCGGCAGGATGGTTCGAGGCCTGGCCCTGGGCGCCGGGCAGGCGGCCACCTCACCAGTCCCCATCGGGTTCCTGCTGGGGCTGCTGTTGACGGTCCCCGGCCGCGGCGGCGCCGTACGGGTGGCGGGAGCCTTTCTGGCCGCCCAGGGATTGATGGCGCTGCTGGCCACCCTGGGACCGATCCGGCTCCCCGAATCCTTTCTGGCTTCGGCCACTGCCCTCAGCCTGGCCTACATCGCGGCCGAGAACCTGCTGGTGAAGGAGACCGCCAACCGCTGGGCCGTCGGCGGCTGTTTCGGACTGCTGTTCGGGATCGACCTCTCCTCGGGGCTGCTTGCCCGGGCATCCCAGGTTTCGGCCCTGGGGTATTTCGGCTGGATCCTGGGGCTCTCTTGCACCCTTGCCCTGGGGGCGGCGCTGATTTTCCTGCTCAACCGAACCTGCCGGAGACTCTCCTGGCATCCCTGGCATGTCCGGCTGGTCTCGGTGCTGCTGCTGGGCGCGGGTTTGGCCGGCTTCTTCCGCCGGGTTCTCTGAAGCCCCGGGAGTACGGAAGGCCCGACCGGCGACGGCAACGGCAATGACGTCCCGGAAGTGAACCCACCTTCCGGAACACTGAACTGGAGGCCCCCATGAACACTCTTCGCTTGCCATCGCGGACACCCATCGCCACTTTTTGTTCCAGACGCAGCCGATCCGGTGCCTGGAAACTTCTGATCCCCCTTGCCTTCGGCCTGCAACTGGCCTGCTCGGGCCGCGGGGGACCGGAGGAAAAGACCGACGACTCCTCCGATCGGGGAAAGGGAGGGGTGGTCCTGAAACAGGGCGACCGGCAGGTCGACATCCTGATCGACGGCAAGCCCTTCACCTCCTACCATTTCCATGGCTACAACAAGCCTATCTTCTTCCCGCTGCGCTCGGCCACGGGGACGGTGGTCACCCGCGGCTATCCCATGATCGAAGACATTCCCGGAGAGAGCCAGGACCACCGCCACCACACCGGTGTCTGGTTCACCCACGGAGATGTCAACGGCGTGGATTTCTGGAGCGAGACGCCGGAGTGCGGAACCATCCGGCACCAGGAATTCGAGCGCATTGAAAGTGGGGCGGAGATGGGCGTGCTCAGGTCCCGCAACCACTGGTTGACTCGCGGCGGCGAGCTGCTCCTCACCGAGACCCGGGAGGTCCGGATCTACAACCGGCCCGAGTCGCGGGTCATGGACCTGGAGGTGCAGCTCACCGCTGCCGGCGGACCCGTGAAGTTCGGCGACACCAAGGAGGGATCCTTCGGCATGCGGCTGGCCGAACCCTTCACCGAAAAGGAAGGGTTGCTGATCCGGAACTCGGAAGGAGCCCGGGGCGAGGCCGGATGCTGGGGGAAGCCGGCCCGCTGGGTGGACTACACCAGCCGGGTGGGTTCCGAGACCCTGGGCGTGGCCATTCTGGACCACCCCGGCAGCTTTCGCCATCCCACCCACTGGCACGCCCGGGGCTACGCCCTGTTTGCCGCCAATCCCTTCGGACTGCACGATTTCTACGGCGACGAGACCAAGGACGGCAGCTACCTGCTGCCCGCGGGAGAGACCGTGCGATTCCACTACCGCGTCTACATCCACTCCGGCGACGCCGACCAGGCGGGTGTCGAGCAGGAATTCCAGGCCTTCGCGCAGAGGAGGAGGGAGGAGTAGCCGCGAGTCGACCCAAGCCCCCGGTATTAGTTCTCGCTTGGAGGAGGGGAAATCACCCCTCACCGGTTCGACTGCGAGCTCTTTCCTTGTCTCGGCGACTCCCCCTCAATGAGGGAGTGATCTTGAGGCCTACACAAGACTCCTTGCCCCCTCCCGCCGCTGGAAGCATCATCTCCCGCCAGCAGTTTGAGTCCGACGACCGGCCTGAGCGCCTCCCCTGCCCTGCGATGGGCATTGAGCACCATCCTGTCTCCCACGACAGATTCCCCCTTCGATCCTCTCCGACTTCCCAACTGCCGCAGGACCTTCGCGCGAGCTCCGGATCCTCGCCCCGTTTCTATCGACCTTCCTATTCTGTCAGGGATGCCTCCGCGAGCGCCGTGCGAATCACCCCGGAGACACGGTCCCGGCCCGGCCGCTTCTCCCGGGTCGGCACAGGCGATCAGGGTACCGTTGTGTTCCATGGGTAGGGGGCGGTCGATCTCAAAATCGGGATGGATACCCCACTTCACCCGGCACATCCGCAGGAAACGCCACCGTCTGGAGGAAGGAATCGGGAAGGGGGCACGGCGATCTCTTTAGGGTTGCCGAAGGCCTCGTCACTACTCTCAATTCACAATATAAGCACAATAGCAGCATTGAAATACATGCAAATGTCACGTTAAGTCTAGTATTATCAACAATATTCGTGAGTGTACCCTTTTGTTGACGAGGGTTCGCCGGTATCAACCAAAGCAGATGTTGCTACTGACCCCGGAACTACGGGAGTCGGTCCCGAATGGGCACTTGGCAACCCGACTAGCAGGAGGTCTCATGCAATTGAGCGCCCGGGGGCGGCGCAAGGTCCAGGATCGGAGGGTCCTGGTCACGAAGTGAGCGAGGCCTTCTTCAACATGTTCTACGGCGTGTTGAGCATCAGCGCTATCGTGCTGGAACTGATTCTGATCCGGCTGATCTTCCAGAGGCTGGAGGATGTGCGAGACGAACTGCGAGGCCTGCGCAACGACCTCCTCGGACCGCCCAGGGAGTGACGACACCATGAGATCCGCTATGGTCTTGAAAACAAGCTACTTCAGCCTCACGTTCATCCCCAGCCAGGCTCCACATGCTCCAGGAGTCTACTCCATCTACAGGAACACTCCGATCAACGACGAGGTACAGATCTACGTGGGCGAAGCCGAAGACATCGCCAGCGCCCTTCTGGACCACTACTATGGAAAAACCGCCCAAGCCTCATGTATCTGGGAGGACCACCCGACTCACTTCGGCTACCACGTAGTCTGGGGAGGAGAACAGGCAAGGAGGGAGAAAGCAAGCAGGTTACGCGAACTGCTCGATCCCATTTGCAACCGAACACGCTGAAAGCAACCAGGGAAACTCAAGTGACGAGCCAAGTCGCGACGTTCGTGCAGATCAATGCAACTGCAGGGCGACTTGAACAGGCATTCAAGCTGCCGCCGACGAAATGCAGCCTGTCGGTGCCTGTTTGGCTCCTTGAATCCTTCTAACTCTTTGTTTACAAGCGTGTTATCAGATTCCGAGAACCGCTGCGGCCGACCATTCGCCAGAAATGCGAGATAGGTCGGGCGGAGACTGGCATGCACTGAGACGCCCATGACGACCCCAAAGAAATCACGCTCCCGGCTGGTCGTCTTGACTCTTATCGGTCTTGGAATCGGGCAGTAAGGCCTCAGCGGAGACGACTGAGCGACCACCTCACGGCCGTGGCCGCAGGCATCTATCCATGAAGGTCTTGGCGTCCCGTCGAATAGCCCGTCCTCATCCCTCCAGCGCCAAACCGACCAGGCTCAGGAGGCACAGGGTGGTATTGTAGGCCAGGTGCAGCAGGAAGGCCGGAAGAAGGGCGCCGGTCAGGGCCCGAACCAGCGACAGCACCAGCCCGACCAGCAGGATCAGGCCCACGGCCATCCAGCTTCCCCAGAGCTGGGTGACGTGCAGCGAGGTAAACATCAGCGCCGTCAGCAGCACCGCGGCCACCGATCCCCACCGGCGTTCCACTACCGGATAGATGAATCCGCGGAAGACGACCTCCTCCACCAGGGGAGCCACCGCAATGGCCGTCACACCCAGGAACACGGCCGTCTGGGCATGCCGCAACAGCCCGGAGACGGGAAGATCCTCGATGCCGGGGATGCGGCTGGAAAGGGCCCCCATGACCAACGCCAGCAAGGCTCCCAACACCAGGAAGAGGCCGGCCGGAGCCGCCGTCGGCCCCCTCCATTTGAGCGAAGACCAAAAGGGAGACCGGTATCTCACGGTGATGGTGCGATAGATGAAGAACAGCACCAGCCCGTTCAGCAGGTTGGTCATCAGGATCTGAGCCATGCCCAGGTAGACCGGATCGGCGGCCAGAGCCGGCCGGCCCAGGTAAATGGTGAGCAAGGAGCCGACCGCCTGGGCCGCCAGCATCAGCATAACCAGGCCCAGGCAGAAGAAACCGGCCAACTCCAGCAGGTCGCGTCCGCTCCAGACGGGAAAGGACACCGGAGCAGGCGCAGGCGACCGGTCAAGTTCACCCGGGGTTGGGAATGGATTCTTGGAACTGGTGTCGGTCATAGGGCAGGAACCGGGGAAAGGAGGACTCACCCGATTTTGCTCGGTGGAAACGCGGTCAAGGAGGGTCTATTCCTGGTCGCGCTCAACCAGGGCCGCCGCCAGCAGCGGGATCATCAACTCGTGGTGGCCGGTAAGGGCGATTCCCCTCCCTGACCCCACGGTGGGTCGCTGCACCACGTTTCGGGTGGGCCGGTAGTGCTGCAGAAAGTCCAGGTTGAGGGTGGTGAATGCGTCCAGGGGATGCCCCAGGTTGCGCACCAGGTTGACCGCCTTGAGAAAGACCTCGGGCAGGATGACCGCGGAGCCGCAATTGAGGTAGACACCCCCGTCGTGCAAGTCGCGAACGACGGAAGCCAGCAGGCGAAAGTCCTGCAACGTGCCCCGACCCAGAGCCTCCCCGTCCGCGGAAGGGTGGTAGTGAGTGGTGTCGGTCCCCAGGGCCACATGCACAGTCACCGGAACCCTCCGTCGCAGGGCGCGGGCCAGCAGGCTGTAATCGGTATGGGGGTAGTCGCCCGGACGTTCCAGGATCCATTCCCCCAGGGCCTGTCCGATGCCCTTGCCCTCCCGGACTCCGCGGTCCACGGCCGCGTTCATCTCCCGTCCGGTCTCCTCGCTCACCCCGAAGTCCCCTTCAGCCAGGTCCTTCTCCACCTCTTCGGAGGTAGCGCCCGCCAGGGCGATTTCGAAATCATGGATGGCGGTGGCCCCGTTCAAGGCCAGAGCCGAGACGTAGCCCCGTTCCATCAGATCGATGATGACGGCATTGAGGCCGCACTTCACCACGTGGCCTCCCAGTCCCCAGACCATGGCGCGCTCCTTGCGCCTGGCCCGCTCCAGGGACTCCACCGCCTCCCGGAAATCGGTTCCGGCCAGGATCCCGGGCAGAGACCGCATCCATCCCTGCAGACCCTCGCCCTTGCGGTAGGGACGGGCGAAAGCCGACAGGTCCACCTTGCTGGACCGCCCCTTGATGGATCGGGTACGCAGTGAGTCGGTTTCCAGGGGACGGTATGGGTAGACGGACATGGCAGGCATTATCCGAAGCGCCCGTCCCGATTGCAACTCATTTCCCAATGGCTGCGTTGCTCTTTGCTCACGCCCGGTTTCCAATGGCTCGTACCCGGCCACGGCCCGGCCCGAGCCCGGCTGACACCCACAGCTAATTGTTGTCGCCGCATTCGCGGCTCTACTTCTCCAGGCGACGTTTCCCAATGGCTCCCCCCGGGCTCTGCCCCGGGGCATTATTGCAAATGGAAAAGCACGTTTCCCCTTGCAGCATTGCGAGTTCGGGGAGAGCTGCGAATGCTGCGGTTGACGTGGGTTACCCGGCAAGACGCCGCCTTCGGGCCATCCTTATAGAGCTGCGTAGCTGCGGCTCAGGGTAGCCCCGGGCGGCAGCCCGGGGTCGTATGGGTTCTGCGCCAACCCAGCCGCGAATGGGGCGCATAGCAAGCACCCGTTCGGGAACACATTGCTTCTCCAATCAAACGTCCCCTCACGCCACCATCACCCGCTGCCGCCACCTACGCAGCGCCGCGTTTACCCCTCACCACCCCCTCCAAGACCCCCACCAACCGCCCCCGGCGCGCTTTTGACTTTTGGCCGGGGAGTAGGCTAATATCCTCGCCTTCGATCGGGAGGCCGCTCCAATGGCCTGGTTCAAGAAGCAAAAGGCGCCCATCGTACCCATCCGCGACCGGACGGTGCGCACCGAGGGGCTGTGGCAGAAATGCGAACAATGCAAGCAGACCCTCTGGAAGAAGGACCTGGAGCCCACCTTTCACGTCTGTCCCCAGTGCAATTTCCACTTCCGGGTCAGCGCCGGCAAGCGGCTGGAGCGCTTTTTCGATGAAGGCCGCTACAAGGAGTATGACCGCGACCTGGTATCGGACGATCCGCTTCAGTTCGTGGACAAGAAGGCCTACCGCCAGCGCCTGAGCGACATGCAGGCGGCTTCCGGAATGAAGGATGCGCTGTTGGCGGCAGAGGGAAAGGTCGGCGGCAAGACCGTTTGTGTCTGCGCCATGGAGCCCTCCTTCATCAGCGGTTCCATGGGGGTGGTGGTGGGAGAAAAGATCACCCGTGCCATCGAGCGCTGCCTGGAGAAAAAGCACCCCCTGATCATCATCTCCTGCTCCGGAGGGGCTCGCATGCAGGAGGGAGCGCTCAGCCTCATGCAAATGGCCAAGATCACCGGCGCCCTGGCCCGCATGGACCACGAGCGCCTGCCTTACATCTCGGTGATGACCAATCCAACCACGGGAGGGGTCACAGCCAGCTATGCCATGCTGGGAGACCTGAACATCGCGGAACCGGGTGCGCTCATTGGATTTGCAGGCCCCAGGGTGATCGAGCAGACCATCCGCCAAAAGCTGCCTCCCGGTTTCCAACGGAGCGAGTTTCTGCTGCAGCACGGCATGCTGGACGCCATCGTCCAGCGCAAGGACCTGAAGGACTACTGCGTCAAGGCGCTGGAGTTCTTTGGATTCTAGCCCGCCTGTCTTTCCGGCCCGCGCTTGCCCGCCGGGTTGCCCGGCGCAGGCGGCGCCTTTGAACCGGGGCACTCCCGGTCCCTTACGGCCACCGGCTTCCGACCATGAATTACCCCCAAGCGGTAACCTATCTCTATTCGCTCGGCAACGAAGTGGCTACCGCCAAGCTGGGCCTGGAAAACATCCGGTGCCTGTTGAGCTTCCTGGGCGATCCCCAGGACCGCTTTCCCTCGGTGCTCATCGCCGGCACCAACGGGAAGGGCTCGGTGGCCGCTTTCTGCGAGTCGGTTCTGCGCACGCAGGGATACAGGACCGGCCTCTATACCTCCCCCCACCTGATCCGCATCCAGGAGCGCATGCGGATCTGCGGCCGCGAGATCCTTCCGGCAGACCTGGCTCGCCTGACGGTCACCGTCAAGGAGGCGGTCGGGCAACTTCTGGCCGGGACCGTCCGAAACGGCCGCCGCCTGAAGCTGGAGCGCCACCCCACCTACTTCGAGATGGTGACGGCCATGGCCTTTCTTTACTTCGCGGAAAAGGAGGTCGAGATCGCCATTCTGGAGGTGGGACTGGGAGGACGCCTGGACGCCACCAACGTGGTCGATCCCATCGTTTCGGTCATTACTCCCGTAGGCTACGATCATCAGGCCAGCCTCGGCAGCGACCTGAAAGCCATCGCCAGGGAGAAGGCCGGGATCGTCAAGCCGCGGCGGTCCGACGGACCGGAGAAGGAGCGTCAGCTTGCCGTGGTTTGCGGCAGCCAGAAGGAAGAGGTTCTGGACGTCATTCGAAAGCAGTGCCGGACTGCCGGGGCTCGCCGGCTTCCGGCCCTTGAGCACCTGGAATGGCGGTTGGTCCGCCACCGGCTGGAAGGGTCGGCACTGGACCTTCACGCGGTGCTGGGAACCCGGCTGAAACTGAGGGTCCCTCTTCCTGGAAGCCACCAGGTCGACAACGCTCTGACCGCGGTCCGCACCCTGGAGGTGCTGCACGGCTGCGGCTTTCCGCTGCGGCCGGAGGCCATCGAGCGCGGGATCGCCCGAACCCGCTGGCCGGGCCGGCTGGAAGTGCTGCCCGGGCGGCCCCGGGTGGTGCTGGACGGCGCCCATAACCCGGCGGCAGCCCAGTCCCTCGCCCGGCACATCGGGACCTTTCTGGCCCCCGAGCAGGTCCTCCTCATCTACGGCTCACTGAGGGACAAGGACATCCCCGGTGTATTCTCCCACCTGAGTCCCCTGGCCCGAGAGGCGATCCTGACCCGCCCCGATTCCGAACGCGGGGAGGCGCCCCGGGACATCGTCCGCAACGGTTGGACGGGAGGCCGCGCGGTCCGATGCAGAGCCCGGCTGGAGGACGCCTGGGCATTGGCCCGCAGCCTGGCTCGACCGGAAGACACGCTGCTGGTTGCCGGTTCGCTCTACCTGGTGGGAGATTTCAAACGCCATATGGCCGGGTTCCACCGGCCCCGCACCGCGGCGGAAACCAGCGGCACGGGCGAAGCCGTTCCCCATTCCGACCGAAAGCGACGAACCCCGGCCCTGGCCGCCGATAGTGCCGGCGACCAATCCCCCAGCGACAACACCTGGACCGCCCACTGATCCATCGAGGCAAGCCCCTTGGCCCTATTCAGACCCGCTACCGATCCCACGCCCAATCCCGGGGAGCTCAGTCCCGAGGTAAATTCCGCCAATGTCACCCATCCCGAGGAGTCTCTCCGGCGCAAGGATCGAACCACCATCGCCTCGCTCTCGGGAGCCCACTTCGTCAACGATACCTACGCCAACTTCCTGGGCCCGCTGCTGCCTCTGATCGTGGGCAAGCTGAGCCTGACCATCGCCCAGGCGGGCTGGCTGGGAGCTGTTCTGACGGTCTCCTCCTGCTTCATGCAACCCGTCTACGGCTACCTTTCGGACCGCTACCTGGTGCGCTTCTTTGCCGTCTTCAGCCCGTTGATCACCACCGTATTCATGTCCTTCATCGGGATAGCCCCCAATTTCACGGTGCTGGCCCTGCTGCTGGCGGCCGCCGGCGTCGGGATAGCCTCCTTCCATCCCCAGGGCGCCGCCATGATCGGCGCGGCCAGCCGGGACCGGAGCGGCCTGGGCATGTCCATCTTCATCGGCTCCGGAACCCTGGGCTTTGCCCTGGCCCCGATCATCGCCCCCTACACGGTGGAACTGTTCAGCCTGGAACGGTCCTATTTCATCATGTTTCCGGGGGTGCTGGCCTTTGCCTTGCTCTACTTTCTCATCCCGAACGACCCTCCCCAACCCGTCGCCACCCAATCCAGGACAGACCTGAAGGACTTGCTGCTACCGATGTGGCGTCCGCTGCTGATCCTCTACCTGTTGGTGGTGATCCGTTCGGCGGTCCAGATCGGGTTTGTCCACTTCCTGCCGCTCTACTTCTTCCAACAGGGGAACGACCTGGTCGCCAGCGGCCGCCTGGCCTCCCTGTTTACGCTCTTCGGCGCCATGGGCGGATTCGCCGGAGGTCTGCTCTCCGACAAGGTGGGCGGCCGCAGGGTGATCGTCTATTCCACGCTGCTGGCCCCGCCGTTTCTGGCCGCCTTCTTTCTGACCGAGGGCGTGGTCTCGTCCGCCTGCCTGGCCTCGGGAGCCGCCCTGCTGCTCTCCACCCTGCCTGTCAACGTGGTGATGGCCCAGAAGATGCTGCCGCAGCGGACCAGCATCGCCTCGTCCCTGATGATGGGGTTCGCCTGGGGAATGGCCGGACTGGCCATCCCGGTGGTGGGCGCGCTGGCCGACCGGATCGGTCTGGGCTCGGCCCTGCTGCTGGTGGTCGGCCTGGCGGCGTTCGGCTTCCTGCTCTCCCTGTTCCTGCCCAAGGACTCCGCACCGGACGGTGGAACCGGACAGATCGCGTGTCATTAGAACCGGTCACTTCACTGGCTACCGACACTACCGGCAACCGGCACTGGTCGGTTTCTCAAAGCACCGGCGATCTGCTAGACTGAAACCTCGGCTCCGGCCCTGCCGGCCACTGCCGTCCCGCCAACCCATGCGCCCGTAGCTCAGCTGGATAGAGCGACAGCCTCCGGAGCTGTAGGCCGCAGGTTCGAATCCTGCCGGGCGTACCACATCCCACGGATAATTTGATCGCGGTCCGCGGTGAAAAGCAGCGGTTGGCTATTGACCGGAATGCGGTGAGAATGCGACAATTCCTTGGCAGAAAAACCGTACGTTAGAGCATCGGGCGAAAGGATCGAATGGTGGAGCACCAGTGGGTTCAGTGGGTCCCCTTGTTCGGGTTCGGATCGGTTGTGACCATCGTCATTGCGATCTTCGGCGTCGGGATCGGCCTGTGGCGCAATGCCAGCATCGCCCATAGAAACATCAGCGACAATATCAACCGGGTTGAATCCCGACTCGAATCCAAACTGCATTCCGATCTCGGAAGCCTGGAATCCAGACTGGGAGGGAGGCTGGACTCCGATCTCGGAAGCCTGGAATCCAGACTGGGAAACAGGCTGGACTCTGAACTCGGAAGCCTGGAATCCAGACTGGGAAACAGGCTGGACTCTGAACTCGGAAGCCTGGAATCCAGACTGGGAAACAGGCTGGACTCTGAACTCGGAAGCCTGGAATCCAGACTGGGAGACAGGCTGGACTCTGAACTCGGAAGCCTGGAATCCAGATTGGGAGACAGGATTGACAAACTGACAGGCGAGGTGGGCAAGCTACGAGGCGACGTGCGCGAACTGTCGACCGACGTTTCCGCCATCACGGTCGACCTGGCCGTGACCAAAACCGATCTCAAGTGGATCAGGAATCAATTGGGTGGCCCGGCAGGATAAGGAACGACCCGGGCATTTCAATCTTCAACGAAGGAATCCGCGAAGGACCACCAAGAACGACGAAGTCACACCAAGCAAGACTCCCTCAAATAATCTGGCGGATGGGTCCGGCCCCTTCGACTCCTACCAGCTTCTGGTCGAGGCCGCTGTAGAAATAGGTGAGGCGGTCCGGGTCCATGCCCATCTGGTGCAGGATGGTGGCGTGCAGGTGCCGGACGTGGAAGGGATCTTCGACGGCGGCGCTGCCCAGCTCGTCGGTCCGGCCCACGCTCACGCCGCCCTTGATGCCGCCACCTGCCAGCCAGACGGTAAAGCCGTAGGCGTTGTGGTCGCGGCCGGTGCCCTTTTCGTATTCGGCGGTGGGCTGGCGGCCGAACTCACCGCCCCAGACCACCAGGGTCTCCTCCAACAGGCCTCGCTGCTTCAGGTCCTTCAGCAGGCCGGCGATGGGCTTGTCGGTTTCCATCGCATGCAGGTCGTGGTTGGACTTGAGGTCTCCGTGGGCGTCCCAGTTGGCGTCCCCGTGGTTGCCCCCCGAATAGATCTGAACGAAGCGGACTCCCCGCTCCACCAGTCTCCTGGCCAGCAGGCACTGCCTCCCGAATACTTCCGTCTCCTTGCGGTCCATCCCGTAAAGGGCCAGCGTCCGAGGGTCCTCCCGGGAGAGGTCGACCGCCTCGGGGGCGTGGCGCTGCATCCTGAAGGCCAGCTCGTAGCTGGCGATTCGCGCCGCCAGTTCGGAGTTGTCCCCGCGGGCCCGGAAGTGCTCCCGGTTGTAAGCGCCCAGGCTGTCGAGCATTTCCCGCTGCATTTCGGGGCTGACGCCCTCCGGAGGCGCCAGGTCCAGAATGGGTTTGCCGCGAGAACGCATGACCGTGGCCTGATAGGTGGCCGGCATGTAGCCGCTGCTCCAGTTCTTGGCTCCGCTGATGGGACCGCCCCTCGGGTCGAGCATGACCACGAAGCCCGGCAGATTCTCGTTGGGAGTGCCCAGGCCGTAGTTGATCCAGGAGCCCAGGCAGGGGCTGCCGCTGAGGATTCGCCCCGAGTTCATCATCAGCATGGCCGACCCGTGGATGGGCGAGTCGGCCGTCATGGAGTGGAGGAAGGCGATGTCGTCCACGCAGGCGCCCAGGTGGGGGAACAGGTCGGAAACCCACTTGCCGCACTGTCCGTACTGCTTGAAGTTCCAGCGGGGTTCCACGATTCGCCCGCTCTGCCTGTGGCCGGCGCGGCCGAAGGTCTTGACCTGGACCGTCCTGTTGTCCATCCCCTTCATGGCGGGCTTGTAGTCGAAGGTGTCGATCTGGCTGGGTCCGCCGTACATGAAGAGAAAAATGACCGACTTGGCCCGGGCCGGGAGATGGGAAGGCCTGGACCGCAACGGATTGCGGAAGGCGGTGAGGCCGTCGGCCGCCAGCGTCTGCCGCTGCAGGAACCCGTCGTCCCCCAGGGCGGCCGCCAGGGCGACCCCGGTGAATCCGCCTCCCGCCTGCCACAGAAACTCGCGCCGCGTGCGGCCGCAGAAGTTGCCCCCCCGCTTGCGGAATTTCCTGGTCTCCATTACTGCCTCCTCCACCGACAATGAATTCCTGAATTCCGATTGATAATTGAGAGTGGGACCCTTAATTGTGCCCCAGATCCACCATTTCCAATAGATTTAATCCAGATAGATAAACTCGTTCAAATTCAGCGCCACCAGGCAGAACAGCTCCAGAGCCTTGTCCTGGCCGGTCCGATGGTCTTGCCGCAGCGACTCCATCAACTCCAGCCCGCGGGTCACCTCCCCGCCGGTCGGCGGCCGCTGCAGCACCCGGTTGAGGGCCACCCGGACCTGGGCGGCCGGGGCGCTCCCCCCCTCTTCCCTGACGAAGCCGGCCAGCACCCGGGCCTGCCGATTCATGAACTCGCCGTTAAGGGTGTGCAGTGCCTGGGTGGGCTGAGTGGTGGAGAAACGCACCGGGCAAGTGGCGTCGGGGTCGGCGCCGTCGAAGGCCGCGATGAGCGGCACGATCAGGGAACGCTTGGTGTGAATGTAGATGCTCCTGCGGGTCAGGTCCTGCGGCGTGGAGTTCCCCCAGTTCTGACCCGGTACCGATTGGCCGGCCAGAACCTCATCGGGAATGACCGGATAGATGCTGGGGCCGGTCATGGTCAGGTTGAGGCTGCCGTTGACCGCCAGCACCGAGTCTCGAATCTCCTCGGCCGCCAGGCGCCGCATATCGAACTGCCACAACAGTCGGTTCTCGGGGTCGCGGGCCAGTGCCTTCTCCCGAGAATTGGACGCCATTCGATAGGCGCTGGACAACAAAATCATCCGGTGGATCGGCTTCAGGTGCCAGCCGCCCTGGACCCATTCCACCGCCAGCCAGTCCAGCAGCCCTGGATGGGTGGGGGCAGCTCCCCGAAAACCGAAGTCGTTGGGCGTCCGCACCAGGCCCCGACCGAAATGGAATTGCCAGACCCGGTTGATCATGACCCGAGCCGTGAGGGGATTGTCGGGACTGGCAATCCAGCGGGCCAGCGCCAGGCGCCGCCCCGAGGTCTTTCCGTTGCCGGGGGCCGGTTCGAGCTGTGGCCGAGGAGGCGAGAGGACCGAAGGGAAGCCCGGCTCCACCCGCTCTCCCCTGCCCCGATAGCTGCCTCGGGCCAGAACGAAGGTTTCCCGGGGCGCGGGACCCACCTCGGTCACGCACAGGGCCTGCAAATCCTGCTTGGCTGCGGCCTTCCTCATCCACTCCAGGCGTTTTCCGTATTCGGCATACCGCTCGAGCTGAACATCGCTCACCAGCCTGGGCACGCGCCTGGCCAGGATGCCCGCCCGGTTTGCTTCTTCGCGGAAGGCTTCCTTCTCCTCGTCGGTCAGGTCCTCGGCGACCAGCTTCTCGATCTTCTCCAGCTCGCGCAGGAGAGGGGCTGACTGTTGCCGGAATTGCTGCCCTCTCCACCTGGATTCCAGGCGCCTGCGAGGTTTGCGCGGTGGGCCGATGTCGCAAAGCGAGGCCTCGGCCACCGTCTCGGGCTTGCGCACCCCGTAGCGCTTCATTCCGTGAAAAAACGCCAGAAAGCGATAGTAGTCGCGCTGGGGAAGCGGGTCCAGCTTGTGGTCGTGGCAGCGGGCGCAATTGAGCGTCAGGCCCAGGAACACCTGGCTGGTGGTGGTGACGACATCGTCCAGGTCCTCGTAGAGCTCCTGCACCGGGTCCACCGGCTCGTCCTGCCAGAGTCCCAGGCGATAGAAGCCGGTGGCGATGATGTTTTCGGGGGCGGCCGGTTCCAGCTCGTCGCCCGCCAACTGTTCCAGGATGAATCGGTCGTAGGGCTTGTCCTCGCTGAAGGCTCGGATGACGTAGTCGCGGTAGCGCCACACCAGCGGCTTGGGACCGTCCCGCTCGTAGCTGTTGGACTCGGCATAGCGGACCAGGTCGAGCCAGTGCCTGGCCCAGCGCTCGCCGTACTGCGGTGAGGCCAGCAGCCGTTCCACCACCCTGGCGAAGGCACCCGGGGAGGAGTCGGACAGGAAGGCCTCCACCTCGTCCGGAGTGGGCGGCAAGCCGGTCAGGTCGTAGTAGGCGCGGCGCAACAGCACCCGCTTGCCGGCAGGTGGAGCCGGTTCCAAGCCGGCGGCTTCCAACCTGGCCAGCACGAAGGCGTCGATGGGAGTCCGGACCCAGTCCTCCCGCTCCACCTGAGGGATCTCGGGGCGCCGGGGCGGCCGGAAGGACCAGAAATTCCGGCCCTCTTCCACCCGGGGCGATCTGCCGTTCTCCTCGAGTCCCGAGGGGGCCGGCCTCTCTTCCTGTCCGGCAAACTCCGGCGGCTGCCGCCGCTCTTCCGGCCAGGGCGCTCCCTGTTCCACCCACCGGGTCAGCACGGCCACCTGCTCCGGCGGCAAGGGCCCGCCGGGCGGCATCTTGGGACCGGCATACTGGATGGCCCGAATCAGCAGGCTGGAGGCCGGATTCTCGGGATCGACGGCGGGGCCCCGCCGGCCACCCTGCAGAATGGCGTCCCGGCTGGTCAGGCGCAGTCCCGCCTGGACGGTAGGCTGACCGCCGTGACAGCCGAAACATCGGGTCTCCAGGATGGGCCTGACCTGTTGTTGAAAGAAGGCCGCTGGCTCTTCCCGCGGCTGCTCAGCCCGACTCCACTGGGACCCGGCCGGCACCAGCAGCGCCAGCAGCCCCAAGGCCCGGCAAAGGAGCAAGGTCGGCACGGCGGGTCTCATCGAATTTCCGCTGTATCTTCGGTGGGGATCCTGGGATAGGATACACCTCTCTACCGCAAAAGGAAACCGCCGGGCGGTGGCAGCCGCGTCCGCCAGCCCGGCCCGCAATTCACCCTCGCAGGAGCGGCCATGAACACCCGACGGCGCCCCTTTCACACCAGGCGGCAAGTGTTGACCGCCGGCGCCCTGGGCCTGGCGGGCATGAGCCAGGCCTCCCTCTCCAGCGGCCGGCCCGCCCCGGAGGGAGCTTCCACCACCCCACCTTCCGGAATCCGTTCAGGCGCCGCCCCCGTTCTGCGACCCGGAGAGGCGGCCGCGGTGGGAATGTCGGCGTCGCGCCTCCGACGGATCGCAGCCCGCCTGCGGGAGGAGACCTCCCGGGGCGGCGTGGGATCGGCCTCCATCCTGGTGGCCCGCCACGGCAGGGTGGTCCTCCACCAGGGATTCGGAAGGCTGAACCGGGACCCCGGGGCTCCCGCCACCCAGCCGGATACGGTCTACATTGTGGCCTCCATCAGCAAGCCGGTGAGCGTCTGCGGGCTTATGCTGCTGGTGGACGAGGGCGAGGTGGCGCTCGCCGACCGGGTGCAGCGTTACCTGCCCGAGTTTCAAGGCAGACTCAAGGAAGGGGTCCTGGTCGGCCACCTGCTCTCCCACACCTCCGGCCTGCCCGACATGGTGCCGGAAAACACCCAACTGCGCCGGGCGCATGCGCCGCTCAGCCAATTCGTGGCAGCGGCTTTGCGCACACCGCTGCTGTTCGAACCAGGCACCCGGTTTTCCTACCAGAGCATGGGAACCCTGCTGGCCGCCGAGATCGCCGAGCGGGTCTCGGGCATGCGCCTGAGAGACCTGCTGCGGTCCAGGATCTTCCAGCCGCTGGGCATGCGGCATACCATGCTGGGCCTGGAGGGCCTGAGGGTCGAAGAGACGGCCATCTTCCAGGAAGACCGGGACAGCGAAGATTCCAGGCGCTGGGGGCCCAACTCCCCCTACTGGCGGGCCATGGGCCACCCCTGGGGCGGCCTCCACGCAAGTACCGGCGACCTGGGAGCCCTGCTGCAGACCCTTCTGAACGGCGGCCGCTACGGAGAGGCGCGCATCTTCTCGCCGGCCACCTCCGCGGCCATGACCCGCGACCAGAACGGCGACCTGGGGGCTCCCTGGGGATACGGATGGGCGCTGCGGGACTCTCCGGTGTGGAACTACTTCGGAGACCTGGGAACCGCCGGCACCTTCGGGCATGTGGGCATCACCGGCACCGTGGCCTGGGCCGACCCCGGGCGCCAACTGATCTGCGTCCTGCTGAGCACCCGCACGGCCGCCCATGAGGAGGGCTTCCTGCTCAAGAGCGTCTCCAACATGGTGCATGCGGCGGTTATTGGGAGGTGAGGCACGTGTCGAGAGGTCGAGTTGGAAAAGAGTTATCCACGAAGTTGCACGAAGGGTGACGAAGACACACTAAGAACGACCAGAATGTACGCAAAGGGGAGTAGGGGACGTTGTTGAATTACTGGAATAGCTGGTTGAGAGCGCGTAGGGAGAGTTATTGAATTAATGGAATTCGGGAGCAGCCGATCCAAGTTATTCCAGTAATTCAACAACGTCCCCTGCGCTGCCCGCTTTCTTGTGGAGGCATGCTTCGCGGGACGGGTGCTTCCTATTCGCCGCATTCGCGGCTAGGTTGGCGCGGAACCCAGACGACCCCGGGCTGCCGCCTCCGCAGCCCAGAGGACGCCGCCTTCGCTGCCAAACGCGACTCATCCCAGGCGCCTCCTGGCTCGCCCAGCAGGCGACCCTGAGCCGCAGCTTCGCAGCTCTATAAGGATGGCCTGTAGCCGGCGTTTGCGTGGCCAACCCACGTCAACCGCAGCTGCGCAGCTCCCCTCTAACCCACAACACTGCAAGGGGAAACGTGCTTGTCTATTGGAATAATTCTCCGGAAGGCAGTCCGGAGATTCCAGTCGAACCGGAGGGGGTAAACGCGGCGCCCCGAGAGTGATGTCATGTCCCTTCGTAGATAACTCGTTTATCCGTGCTCTTCATGGAGATACCAGAATGATCGCAATGGACCGGAGGGGATTTCTCAAGCTGGCCGGGTCGGCGGTGGCGGCTGCCGCGGCGCCCTGGCCGCTGCCGGCAAGGGCCTCGGCGCCCGGGAAAATCGCCGCCCTGGCGACAACCTACCACGTCCGCTCCCACGCCGACAACTTCATCACCCGTTTCCTGGAAGGCTACTGGATCAACGACCGCTACTACCCCCCTCCCTGCCGGGTGGCCTCGCTCTACGTGGAGCAGGAGCACCCCGCCGACATCGGCAACCGCCTGGCCCGAAGCTGGGGGATGGCCCGCTACCCGACCATCCGGGAGGCACTCACTCTTGGCGGCGACACGCTGGCCGTGGACGGCGTCCTGCTGATCGCCGAGCACGGCGACTACCCCACCAACGTCAAGAACCAGAAGCTCTACCCCCGCTACCAATACATGGAGGAGATCGTGAAGGTCTTCCGCCACTCGGGCCGTGCCGTCCCGGTCTTCAACGACAAGCAGCTCTCCTACGACTGGGACCAGTCCAGGCAGATGTACGACTGGTCCAGGGAGCTGGGATTTCCGTTCATGGCGGGCTCCTCGGTATCGGTCACCTTCCGCCGGCCCGAACTGGACTTTCCTTTGGAGACCCCATTGGAGGAGGCCATGGCCGTGGGCGGGGGCTGGGTGGCCGACGGCGGGCTGTTCCACCTGCTGGAGACCCTGCAGTGCTTTGCCGAACGCCGCAAGGGCGGAGAGACGGGGGTGAAGGCGGTGCAGTTGCTGGCCGACGATGCCGTGTGGAAGGCGGCCGACGAAGGACGGTTCAGCCGGGGCCTGCTTGAGGCCGCACTCTCGCGCGGAGCCAGGGTGATGCCGGGTTCGGTGGAGGCGACGGCCCCACAACCGGTGGCCTGCCTGGTGGAGTACAATGACGGCTTTCGCGGCAGCGCCCTGGCCCTGGGCGGCAAGGCAGCGGAGTACCTGGCCGCGGTCCGGATCGAGGGTCAGGTGGAACCCCGGTCCACCCTGTGCTACATCCCTATCGAGAACTCCAACAACTTCAGTCCGCTGGTGGATTCGATCGGGCGCATGTTCACCCGGGGAACCCTGGATTACCCGGTGGAGCGCACCCTGCTGACCAGCGGGGCCCTCTCCTTCCTGATGGAGTCCTGGCACCGCGGCCAGGCCCGCATCGAGACGCCGATGCTGAACATCGCCTACCGAGCACCGGAGGCCTCCTACTATGCCCGCGGCCGGGGGTCCTGAGATGAGAGCTCCGGGAATCTACGCCAACCACACCCAACTCTTCGACCTGGTGGGGCGCAGAGCCCCCATCCTGAAAGTGGCGGGCGGTTTCGGGCGGCTGACCGGGCCGCTCTTCAGCCGCATCGGCTATCTGCTGTTTAGCGATACCCGCGGCGGCAGGATCTGCCTGTGGATCAATCCTCCCCCCTGGTCAGAGGGATCCGTGAGCGGCAGGCTCACCACCTATCGTGTCTGCTCCGGTGAGCCCCAGGGGATCACCTTCGACCACCAGGGAAGACTACTGATGTGCGAAAGGAACCCAGGCAGGGTGGTTCGCCTGGAAAAGGACGGAAGCACTACCGTGTTGGCCGAATACTCCCGCGGCCGTCCCTTGGGCGCTCCCGACGACCTGGTCTACAACATCGACGGCAGCATCTACTTCAGCGCCACCCCCGCTCCCGAGAGCTTCCGCGTCCGCCCCCCGGGAGACCGGCAGGAGGTTGACTCCATGCCCCGGCCGGCCGTCTACCGCATCCCCCGATCCCAGATCCCCGGCCCCATCCGGCTGGAACGGGCCTCCGGGGAATGCGGCCGGCCCACCGGCGTGGCCCTGGGGCCCAAGCAGAACCGGCTCTACGTGGCCGATGCCCGCCAGCGGAACATTCGAGCCCATCCCATCCGGGACGACGGAACCCTGGACCAGGGCCAGGTCTTCGCCGAGTTTCCCTCGAAGGACCCCGGAACCCCGGGCGGCCTCAAGACCGACGAGCAGGGCCACCTCTACGCCTGCGGTCCGGGCGGTCTGTGGGTCTTCTCCCCCGATGGCTCCCACCTGGGCACCATCGTCACCCCCGAGCCCCCAACCAACTGCGGTTGGGGCCCAGGCTTCCGGGGGCTCTACATCACCACCGGGACGTCTCTCTATTTCGTGGGAACCAGGGTATCGGGGACCCGAACCTATTGAGGGGCGGTGCTCACTTCCAGTAGAGGCGGGAGGCGTTTCCACCCATGATGGCCCACACCTCTTCACCGGAAAGAAAGGGAGCCAGGCGCTCCAGCCACTTCAAGGCCCTGAGGTAGCCGGACTTCAGCAGCACGTGGGGAAAATCGCTCCCCCAGATCAGCCGGCCCGGACCGAACTGATCGTAGAGAACCCGCAGCAGCTCGGCGCAGTCCCGGTGGGGATAGGGCTGGCGCGAGCAGTAGTAGGCCCCTGAAACCTTCACCCGGACGTTAGGGAGATCGGCCAGGCTGAGCAGCGGTCGATAGACAGCCGTCCTGGGGCCTGCCCCGACCGGCGGGTGGGCCATGTGGTCGATGATGACCCGCACGTGCGGAAACCGCCGGGCCATGGCCGCCACCGCGGGCAGGTGGGTGAAGCCCGTCAGCAGGTTCACCACCACCCCCAGCCGTCCGGCAGCCTTCCACAGTTCAAAGGTGGAGGGATGCCCGAAGACCTCGCCCTCCTCGGGCACCTCGGGGCGAAGCCTCAGCCCCTTGCACCCCCTCTCGCCGGCCCAGTACTCCAGCCGATCGGCCGCATCCGGCTTGCGGGGATCCACCACGCACACCGCCTTGTACCGGTCGGGCTGGCCCGCGGCGGCGTCGGCCACGTAGCTGTTGTCCTCACCGGGATAGAGCGGCTGCACCAGCACTCCCCGGTTCACCCCGTACTCATCCATGTACTGGGCAAACAGTTCCAGGGGCACGTCGCACTGGGGGCTGACGGTGGTGGCCCCCGGGTCGGGAAAGTCGGGCGCCGGCTTCCATACGTGCAGGTGAGCATCCACGATCATGCCGGCCTCCGGTTCGACTCATCGAGTGGGGAAGAAAATTCTATGGGACATCGTTGGCGGAGGCAAGTGAGATAAGGCGACAAAACCGCTAATTTGGGATAGGAGCGCCCCATGGGCTGACGCCCACGGCTACCTATTGTCGCCACATTCACGGCTGTCAAGGAATTCGGCTCATGCAGCGTATTTGCAGATGAGTAACGGGCTTGCGTTCGAGTTGGGTTTGCCGGTGTTTGCTGCTGCCGCATTCGCGGCTCTACTCCCGTAGGGGACGCCCGCGTTTCCCCTATGTGACGTTTTCCAATGGCTCCCCCCGGGCTCCTGCCCGGGGCATCATTCCAAATAGAAAAGCACGTTTCCTCTTGCAGTGTTGTGGGCTCGGGGAGAGCTGCGAATGCTGCGGTTGACGTGGGTTACCCGGCGAGACGCACCTACGGGCCATCCTTATAGAGCTGCGTAGCTGCGGCTCAGGGTCGCCTGCGGGGTGAGCCAGGAGGAGCCCGGGAGGCGTCGAGCTTGGCAGCGACGGCGGAGTCCTCTGGGCAACGGAGGCGGCAGCCCGGGGTCGTATGGGTTCAGCACCAACCCAGCCGCGAATGCGGCGCATGGAAAGCACCCGTTCGGGAACGCACTACTTCCCCAAACAAACGACGCCCCACGTCACACCTACCCGCAGTCGTCGCATCGACGGCGAATGAGAAGCACCCTCCCGGTACGCACAGCGTTTCCAAAACGACGCCCCACGCACCGTTGACCTCCATCACGCAGCGCCGCATCAACCCCCTCCGGTTCGACTGCGGGCGGAAACTCCTATCTGACGATCTCGCCGACTCCGTCCCCCCCACCGGTTCGACTGCGGGCGGGGCCCTTGTCTCACCGACTCCCCCTCAAGGGGGGAGTGATTGAGTTCTACTGGGAACCTTATGCAGGCCTCAAGTATCACTTCCTGTTGACGCTCCTCGGGCGGCTTCCTTAAGATGGGTGGCTTCGCCCCGGCCGGAGACCTGCCGGGGCCGCCAGCTTCCATGCGCATCGGCATCGACATCGGCGGGACCTTCACCGACATCGTGTGCGTCACGCCCGACGGGTCCCTGCTGGTGCGCAAGGTTCCCTCCACCCCCGACGATTACAGCCGATCGGTGCTGGAATGCCTGCCCGGCCTCTTCGCGGAGGCGGGGTCGGGACCGGGCCAGGTCCAGGAAGTCATCCACGGGACCACCGTGGCCACCAACGCCCTGCTGCAGGGCAGCGGAGCCCGTACCGCCCTGATCACCACCCAGGGGTTTCGGGACGTGCTGGAACTGCGGCGCATCCGCATGCCCGAGCTCTACAACTGGGACTGGGACAAGCCGCCCGACCTGGTCCCCCGGCGCCTGCGCCGGGAAGTCCCCGAACGGGTGGACGCCCGGGGCACGGTCAACCATCCCCTGGATTGCCGCCAGGCCGAGCAGGTGATCGACGAGATCGCCGCCGCCGGCATCGAGTCGCTGGCCGTCTGCCTGATCAACTCCTACGCCAATCCAGAGCACGAGGAAAAGCTGGCCGACCTGATCCGGCGAAAACATCCCGACCTGCCGCTCAGTCTTTCCAGCCGAATCCTGCGGGAGGTCCGGGAGTACGAGCGCACCGCCACCACGGTGGTCAACGCATACGTGCTTCCGATCGTGCAGCGCTATGTTCAGTCCCTGCAAGCGGCCTTCGCCAGGCTGGGCATGGGGGCTCCCCTGCTCATCATGCAGTCCAACGGAGGCGTGATGACGGCGGAGGCCTGCCGGCGGCAACCCGTCTACATCATCGAGTCGGGACCGGCGGCCGGGGTGATCGCCTCCCAGGAGTTGGCCAGGCGCATGAACCTGGGCAACGTCATCACCTTCGACATGGGGGGCACCACCGCCAAGGCCTCCATCATCGAAGAGGGAGCCTTGCAGATCGCCGCCGAGTACGAGGTAGGCTCTTCGCTCTCCAGCGTCAGCCGCCTGATCAAGGGCGGCGGGCACCTGATCCGGATTCCGGCCATCGACGTGGCCGAAGTGGGCGCCGGGGGAGGCAGCATTGCCTGGTTGGACGCCGGCGGAGCCCTCAACATCGGGCCGCGCAGCGCCGGGTCGTCACCGGGGCCGGTCTGCTACGACCAGGGGGGAAGCGAGGCCACCATCACCGACGCCAACCTGCTGCTGGGCTACATCAACCCCGAGGGGCTGGTGGGCGGCGGCCTTCCCCTCAACCGCCACAAGGCCGAGCAGGCCCTGTCGGAACAGATTGCCCGGCCCCTGGGCCTGGATCTGATCCAGGCCGCCTACGGGGTGCACCTGTTGGCCAACTCCACCATGATTCGGGCGGTGCGAGCCGTTTCCACCGAGCGCGGCCGCGACCTGAGGGAGGCCGTCCTGTTCGCCTTCGGCGGCAGCGGTCCCATCCACGCCTGCGGCATGGCGGGGTCGCTGGAGATGAGCCAGGCGGTGGTCCCCCTTCACCCCGGACTCTTCAGCGCCTTCGGGCTGCTGTCGGCCGACATCGAGCACCATCGAGTCCAAACCTGCTATCAGGACTCCCGCACCGCCGACCTGGAACGGCTCAACCGGCTCATGGAGCGCATGGAGTCCGAAGTGAGGCGGCTACTGGAGGAAGAGGGCTTCGCTCCCGGCGAGATCCGAATCCTGCGCAAAGCCGACCTGCGCTATTCCGGCCAGTCCTTCGAGCTGTCCCTGCCCCTTCCCGAGGGCCCCCTGGACGCCGGCGCCATCCGCCACCTGGAACAGGCCTTCGACGAGGAGCACCAGAGGACCTACGGGCATCGAGCCCGTCCGGGGGAGGCCTATACGCTGGTCAACCTGCGCCTGATCGGACAGGTGGCTCAGCGGCGCAGCCTGCTGGGCGACGGGACGCCCGCCGGCGCAGCCCGCGCCGCCCACTCCTCCCGCAGGGCCTACTTCGGTCCCGACCAGGGGTGGATGGAGTGCCCGCTGCTGGCCAGAGCCGACCTGGAGAACCCACGCCAGGGCCCCCTGCTGCTCGACGAGTTCGACACCACCATCGTGGTCCCTCCCGGCTGGCGGGCCCGGACCGACGGCGCCGGCAACCTGTCGCTAAGGCTGTCCGAACCCTCCAGCGAGGGGAACCGACCCGGAAAGGCCATCCCATGACCGCTCAATGCGATTCCAGGGTCGACCCCATCACCCTGGGCCTGATCCGAAACTATCTCAGCAGCGTCGCCGACGAAATGGCCAACACTGTCATCCGGACGGCCTACTCCACCGTGATCCGAGACTGCATGGACTTCTCCACCGCCCTGTGTGACCGCGAGGGGAGGATGATCTCCCAGGGGGTCACCATCCCCTTCCAGTTGGGATCCATTCCCTTTGCCCTGGAGTCAACTCTGAACAAGTACCGGGGCCGGGTCCGACCCGGGGACGTGTTCATCATGAACGATCCCTTCGACGGCGGCATCCACCTGCCCGACATTTTCATTTTTCAACCCGTCTTCCAGCGGGAGGCCCTGGTGGGATTCTCGGCGGTGGTGGCCCACCACCTGGACGTCGGCGGGCGGGTGCCGGGCAGCGCCGCCTGCGACAACACCGAGATCTTTCAGGAAGGCCTGCGCCTGCCGCCTCTGAAGCTCTACGAGGAAGGCCGCCCCTCGGAAAGCATCTTTCAGATCCTGGAGAAGAACGTGCGGGTCCCCGTAATGACCCTGGGAGACATCCGGGCCAAGCTGTCGGCCTGCAAAACCGGCGAAAAGGGCCTGCTCAAGCTGGTGGAGCGTTACGGGTCCGAGGTACTGGACCGCTACTACGAAGAGCTGCTGGACCTGACCGAGAGGGTGGTGCGGGCCGAGATCCGTTCCTGGCCGGACGGGGAGTACAGGTTCGAGGACTACCTGGACAACGACGGGGTGGACGCCGGCACCATCCCGCTCAAGGTGAAGCTCAGCGTGCGAGGGGACTCCCTGGAAATCGACTTCACCGGAAGCAGCCCCCAGGTAAAGGGCGGCATCAACTCGCCCTTCCCCTTCACCGTCTCCTGCTGCGGGTATGCGGTGCGCTCCATGATGCGGGCCGACATCCCCAACACCTCGGGCTTCTTCCGCCCCCTGGAGGTCATCGCCCCGGAGGCTTCCATCCTGAACCCGGTCATGCCGGCCGCCTCCAGCATGCGGGGCGTAGTGGGCTTCCGCCTGTCGGACGCCCTGTTCGGCGCCCTGGCCCAGGTGCTGCCCGACCGGGTGCCGGCCGCGGGCGAGGGGGCCCACTCCCTCATCCTGATCGGCGGTTATCAAAAGGGGCGGGACCCCTTCGTCATGTTCGACCTGGTGGCCGGAACCTGGGGCGCCCGCCCCGACAAGGACGCCAACGACGGCTTGACCAACCCCGGAGCCGTCATCTCCAACATCCCGGCCGAGCTGATGGAGCTGGAATACCCGGTGCGGCTGGAACAGTACGCGCTGGCGACCGACAGCGGAGGGGCCGGCCGCTACCGGGGTGGCCTGGCCGTGGTCCGGGACTGGCGCTACATGGGGGATGAACCGGCCAACCTGACCATACGCTCCGACCGCAGGGAGCATCTGCCCTATGGCCTCTACGGAGGGCAACCCGGAACGGGATCCATGAGCATCCTGAATCCGGGGCGGGAGGACCAGCGCACCCTGCCTACCATGGTGACCGAGACCATGCAGCCGGGCGAGCTCATCCGCCACATCCAGCCCGGAGGCGGCGGCTGGGGAGACCCCATGACCCGGGACCCGGAAGCCGTCCGCCGGGACGTCCTGGACGGCAAGGTGTCCGCGGAGGCGGCCCGGGAGTCCTATGGGGTGGTTCTGCGTCCCGAAAGCCTGGAGGTTGATTGGGAGGCGACGAGGCAGCGGCGGGGGGGATAAAGAGAGTTATCAACGGAACGTCGCGTCCACCCCCCTCCGCATCAGCCTTCGCCTAGCGGTCGCAGCTTTGCGGCGCCGCGTATGCCCCCCTCCGCATCAGCCTTCGCCTGCGGCTCGGCTTCTGCGACTCC